>NZ_JBHVKW010000042.1:0-62340 GCF_042797905.1 Amycolatopsis sp. NPDC057786 | reverse complement strand
CGACCGGGATTGGCAGCCGGTCGCGCGTGGCCTCTAGGGTCCGGCCCGCTGGGGGTTCGAGCCGGAGCTGGTCTCGGCCGCGCACTGCGGCCGAGCGTTTCTGGAAGGGCTAGTTCGGGGTGACGGGCTGCCCGCCGAGGGTCACCTCGATGACCTTGTCCCCGCTGAGCGTGAACTTCACCTTGTCGTTCGGCGCCCTGGTGCGGATCTCGGCGACGAGCGCGTCCGCGTTGGGGATCGGCCGGTCGTCCAGCTTCGTCACGACGTCGCCGGATTTGAGGCCCGCCTTCTCCGCGGGGCTGCCCGGCGAGATCTCACCGAGCTGCGCTCCGCCGGTCGGCGCCGTCTGCACTCGCGCACCGATGAAGGTCTGCGTCGCCTGGCCGGTGTTGATGATGTCGTCGGCCGTGCGGCGCGCCTGGTCGATCGGGATCGCGAAGCCGATGCCGACGTTGCCGCCGCTCTCTCCGCCCTGGCCCTGCGCGGACTTCGGGCTGTAGATCGCCGAGTTGATGCCGATGACCTGGCCCGCCATGTTCGCGAGCGGGCCGCCGGAGTTACCGGGGTTGATCGCCGCGTCGGTCTGCACCGCCGACATCACCGTGGTCTGGTCGCCGTTGCCGCCGGCGCTCACCGGCCGGTTCAGCGCGCTGACGATCCCCGAGGTCACCGTGCCCGTCAGCTCGAACGGGGAACCGATGGCGACCACCGGCTGCCCGACGCGCAGGTCGTCGGAGCGGCCGAGTTCCACCGGGGTCAGGCCGCTGACGCCGCTGACCTTCACCACGGCGATATCCGTCGTGGGGTCACGGCCGACGACGGTCGCCGTGCCCTTCTTGCCGTCCTGGAACACCGCCTGGATCTGCCCGCCACCGGCGGCGACCTCGACGACGTGGTTGTTGGTCAGCACGTAGCCGTCGGTGCTGAGCACGAAGCCGGAACCCTCACCGGCGCCCGAACGCCCGGACACCTGGAGCTCGACCACGCTCGGCGAAAGCTTCTGCGCCACCGCTTCGACCGAACCGGCGGGCAGATTGCCCGTCTGCTGGGCGGGTTTCGGCGCGTCGAGCGCGTTCACGGAAGAGCCACCGGACGCGTCACCGGTCAGGTACCCGACCGTGCCGCCCGCGACGCCGCCGACGACCAGCGCGATCGCCGCGACACCGGCGAGCAGCTTGCCCGACGTGGACTTCTGCGCCTGCCGCTGCTGCGGGACCGCGTACATCGACGGACCCGGCTGGGTGAACGGCGTCTGCTGGCCCGGCACCTGGTGTCCCTGGGTGTACTGGCCCTGCGTCTGGTGTTCCTGGGCGGGCGCTTGCTGAGTCTGCGTCTGCGCCTGGGGAGCCCACGGGTTGTAGGCCTGCTGCGCTCCGGCGTGCGGAGTGGCATGGCCGCCGAGGCCGGTCGCGTCAGGCTGCTGCGGTGCGGGCTGGGCCGCCCAGCTCGCGCTCTGCTCCGCGTCCGGCTGAGCGCCGGCGGGCCGCGCCTTCTCGGCGTCCTGGCCGCTGGGGTCGTTCTCGGTCATGTCTTCACCTTGCGGGATGGTCCTGAGAAGTTCCTGAGCCAAAGCTGTGCATCGCACATGAGTATGGCGCCCCCGGCCGTCGACTTCACGCTTCTTCGGCCTCCGCCGCCTCCACCGTTTCGGCGATCATCAGCTCACCCGCCTGCTCGGTGAGCGTTTGCCTTGCCTTGCCGGGCAAACCGTCGTCCGAGACGACGACATCGGCTTCGTCGAGCACGGCGATCGTGGAGATGCCGACGATGCCCCATTTGGTGTGGTCGGCCAGCACGACCAGCCTGCGGCCCGCTTCGACCAGCGCGCGGTCGGTCTCGGATTCGGTGAGGTTCGGCGTGGTGAACCCTGGCCCATCGGCCATCCCGTGCACGCCGAGGAAGACGACGTCCAGATGCAGTGATCGCAGGCTCTGCACGGCGACCGGCCCGACCAGCGCGTCCGACGGGGTGCGGACGCCGCCGGTGAGGACCACCGTGCGATCCGGCTGGTTCACGCCGCGCAGCACGTCGGCGACCTGGATGGAGTTCGTGACGATCGTCAGGCCGGGGACCTCGTCGAGTGCCCTGGCCAGCGTCCACGTGGTGGTGCCCGCGGAGATCCCGATCGCGGTGCCCGGGCGGACCAGCCCGGCGGCGAGGGCGGCGATGGCCTCCTTCTGCGCGCGCTGGCGCACGGACTTGGCCTCGAAGCCGGGCTCGTCGGTGCTCTTGCCGACGACGGAGGTGGCGCCACCGTAGACCTTCTCGACCAGTCCGCGGCCGGCGAGCACGTCGAGGTCTCGGCGCACCGTCATATCGGAGACGCCGAGCCTCACGACGAGATCGCTGACCCGGACCGCCCCGGTCCGGCGCGCCTCCTCGAGGATCACCGCCTGTCGCTGCCGCGCGAGCACAAATCCTCCCCTGGATCAACTACACAAAATCCTACGCGATCAAACATGGCGCGACGAGCCGTGGCGGCTGCCACCATGAGGCCATGGCCAGGCTTCGCGACGTCGTCTTCGACTGCCGGCATCCGGCTTCGCTCGCCCGTTTCTGGGCGGCCGCCCTCGACGGCTACGAAATCGCACCCTATGACGAAGAAGAGCTTGATCGCCTTCGTTCGCTGGGATTTTCGGGCCCCGAGGACGACCCTTCGGTGTTGGTCGAAGCGGCCTCGGGACCGCGGCTGTTCTTCAATCTGGTTCCGGAATCGAAGACCGTCAAGAACCGGGTGCATCTGGACCTGACCGGCGACAGCGTCGAAAGGCTCGTCGCCTTGGGCGCGCGCGTACTCGCGCGTCCCGAAGACGGCTTGGTCGTGCTCGCGGATCCGGAAGGGAACGAGTTCTGTCTCGTTACTCCTTGACGCCCTCGATCGGGACGCCGCGGAAACTCAGCACGAAAAGCGAGACGGCGCCGAAGAACAGCGCGATGTCGGCGACGTTCCCGACGAACCAGCCGTTGTAGTCGATGAAGTCCACGACGTGGCCGCGCGCGAAGCCGGGCTCACGGAACAGCCGGTCGCCCAGATGCGTCGTCGCTCCGCCGAGCAGCAGCCCGAGCGAGATCGCCCAGCCCGCCGAACGGACCTTGCGCGAGATCCACAGCAGCGCGACCACCGCGGCCGCGGCCAGGATCGCGAAGACCCAGGTGGAGTTCGCGCCCAGCGAGAACGCCGCGCCCGGGTTGTAGAGCAACCGGAACCGGATGAAGTCACCGATCACCGGGATCGGCGCGTGGCCGGTGAGGGCGTCGACGGCCCACCATTTGGTCAGCTGGTCGGCGCCCAGCAGCACCGCGGCCACCAGCAATGTCCACAGCAGACGGCGGGGCGGCAGTTCAGGCTCTTTCTCGGTGCTCATCACCCGTCAGCGTAATCACCCGTCAGGCCGGTGCTCCCGGGAGCCGCAAGGTCATCAGCGCGCCACCGGTGGACGCGCGCCCCGCGTAGACGTCGCCGCCGTGCCGCTGCGCCGCGTGCTGGACGATGGCGAGACCGAGCCCGGAACCGGGCAGGGTCCGCGCCTCCGACGAGCGGTAGAAGCGGTCGAACACCTTCGGCAGGTCCTCGTCGGCGATCCCCGGCCCCGAGTCTTCGACTTCGAGCACCGCGGTGCCGTCCCCGACCGGGTACAGCCGGACCCCGACCGTCGCTCCTTCCGGCGAGAACTTCACCGCGTTGTCGAGCAGGTTCAGCACCGCGCGCTCCAGCGCGCTCGTGTCACCGGTCAGCACCCACGGCTGGAGCGAGACGTCGAACTCGATCTCGCCCGCGCGGCGGCGTGCCCTGTCCAGCGCGCGCTCGACGACGTCGACCATCTCGACCCGCTCGTACTCGATCCGCGACTCGTCCTGGCGCGCCAGTTCGACGAGGTCGCCGATCAGCTGGGTCAGCTCGTCGAGCTGGCCGCTGATGTCGGCCTCGATGTCGCTGCGGTCCTCGTCCGACAGCGTCCGCGCGCCGGGCCTGCTCGCGGACAGGAGCAGCTCCAGGTTCGTGCGGAGCGACGTCAGAGGGGTGCGGAGTTCGTGGCCGGCGTCGGCGACGAGCTGCCGTTGCCGCTCCTGCGATTCGGCGACCGTGCCCAGCATCGTGTTGAAACTCTGGGTGAGGCGGGCGAGTTCGTCGTCGCCGCTGACCGGGATCGGCCGCAGATCACCCGTGGTCGCGACGCGTTCCGCCGCCGACGTGAGCCTGTCGACCGGCCGCAGCCCCGCTCTCGCGACGGCCGTTCCGGCGGCCGCGGCGACCAGGATCCCGGCGCCGCCGATCAGGAACAGGACCACCGAAAGCTCGTTCAGGGTGCGCTTCGTCGGTCCGAGTGACTGGGCGAGCACCATCGCCTGGCCGTCCCCCTGCGGTAGGGCGACGACGCGGCTGTCGGTTCTCGGGTCGGTGCGCAGGGAAAACGCCTTGTCCCCGGTGGCGACCGCGATCTCGTCCTCGCCGTACGGCGGGCGGCTGCCGGACTGCGGGAAGGTCAGCCGGATCTTCTCCCCGACCGTCAGCTGGCCGATCTGCAGGTCCGCGCTGGCGAGGAAGGCGCCGGGCACCTGCTGCAGCTCGGTCTGCACCTGCGGCGAGTCGACCGCGGCCTGCGCGCGGGCGAGCAGATTGTCGTCCACCTGCTGGTAGAGGTTGTCCTTCACGACGAGATACGCGCCGAGGGACACCAGCGCGACGGCTCCGGCCACCGAAGCGGCCGCGAGCAACGTCACCCGGCCGCGGAGCGAGAAGCGCCGCGTGCCCCAGCGGTCGCCGCGCGGATCCTTTTCGGACACGTCGACGACCGGGACCGGCTCCGTCACGGCGGGGTTTCCCTCAGGACGTAGCCCACTCCCCGCACCGTGTGGATCAGCCTCGGTTCGTTCCCAGCCTCGGTCTTTCGGCGCAAATAGCCGACGTAGACCTCCAGCGCGTTGCCCGAGGTCGGGAAGTCGTATCCCCACACTTCCTCCAGGATCCGGCTGCGGGTCAGAACGTGCTTCGGGTAGGAGAGGAACAGCTCCAGCAGCGCGAATTCGGTCCTCGTGAGACTGATCTCCCGCCCCGCCCGGCGCACCTCGCGCGTCCCCGGGTCCAAGGTGAGGTCCGCGAACGAAAGGACCTCGGCGTTCTGTCCGGCCTGCGGATCCGGGATCGCCCGGCGCAGAAGCGCGCGAAGGCGCGCGAGAAGCTCTTCGAGCGCGAAGGGCTTCGGCAGGTAGTCGTCGGCGCCGGCGTCGAGGCCGGACACCCGGTCCGAAACCGTGTCCCGCGCCGTGAGGACGAGAATCGGCAGGTCGTCACCGGTGCTTCGCAGCCGCCGGGCGACCTCGAGGCCGTCGAGCCGCGGCATCATGACGTCGAGGACCATCGCGTCGGGTCTGTTGGCGATGATCGCTTCCAAGGCCTGTGCGCCGTCCCCGGCCAGCTCCACCTGGTACCCGTTGAACTCAAGGGATCGCCTGAGTGATTCACGGACGGCCCTGTCGTCGTCCACTACGAGGATGCGCATGGCGACAGTCTTACGCAGAGTGCTGAGACTCGCCTAAGAACACACACAGAACCAACAAAGGAAATCCGGCGATCCGGAAGACGTTTCAGCCGGTCTCGGGCCCTTTTGCAACGGGTGCGTTCCATCTCCGCCACAAAGCGAGCATCCGGACCCCCACCACCGCGGCGGCTGCTACCAGCGTCACCACCCCCGGCGGCAGTCGCAGAGCGTGACCGATCACGACGAGCACGGCCCCCGCGAGCGCCGCGACCGCGTAGATCTCCTTCCGCAGCACGAGCGGGATTTCCCGCAGGAGAAGATCACGCACAGCACCACCACCGATACCCGTCGTCATGCCGATCAGGCACGCCGCGTAGGGAGTGGCGCCCGCGTTCAACGCGATGGTGGTCCCCGCCGTCGCGAACACCCCGAGCCCGAGCGCGTCAGCGAGGAGTACGGCGCGCCGCAGCTTCGCGATCTGCGGGTGGAAGACGAACACGACCAGCGCCGTCCCGCCACAGACCGCGAGGTAGGGCCAGGTCCGCAGGGTCGTGGGCGGCGTGATCCCGAGCAGGACGTCACGGATGACCCCGCCGCCGAGCGCGGTCGTCAACCCGACGACGACCACCCCGAAGACGTCCAATCTGGCCCGCACCGCCGCGAGAGCTCCCGAAGCGGCGAACGCGATCAAGCCGAGGAACTCGAGCGCGGTGAGGATCATTACTGGTCGAGCAGGCCACCGCGGTAGGCCAGCAGCGCGGCCTGCACCCGGTTCGCCGCGCCGATCTTGGACAGGACAGCCGAGACGTAGCCCTTGACCGTGGCCTCGGACAGGTGCAGGCGACCGCCGATCTCGGCGTTGGACAGCCCCTGCCCGATCAACCCGACGACCTCACGCTCCCGATCGGACAGCGACGCGAGCAGCTTGCGCGCCGGCTGCGCGGCCCGCTGCTCGTCCCGGTGCGACTGGACCATGCGCGCCGCGACCCCGGGGTCGAGCACCGCGCCACCCCTCGCGAGGTCGCGCACCGCCCTGAGCAGCGCGGCCGGGTCGATGTCCTTGAGGAGGAAGCCGTTGGCCCCGAGCCTGAGCGCGAGACTGACGTAGTCGTCGATGTCGAACGTGGTCAACATGGCCACGGTCGGCGGATCCGGCAGGGCGAGGATGGCCCTCAGCGCGCGAATGCCGTCGTCAGGCGCCCGCATCTTGATGTCGAGCAACGCGACGTCAGGGTGGTACCGCCGGGCGACCTCGACCGCTGATCTCCCGTCGCTCGCCTCGCCCACGATCTCGATATCGGCAGCGCCCGACATCATGGCACGCAGGCCCGAACGGACCAGTTCCTCGTCGTCGGCGAACATGAGCTTGATCAACGAAGCCCTCCGGCAGCCGGGGGAGCGGCGTCTCGCGTCCCGTTAACGAAGATTACCTACTGTTGTTCAGGGTTTCGAAACCAGACACGTACGAGTGACCCGCGCGGGTCATCTGTGTCGATCTAGGCGTCGATTCAGACCCTGTTCTCCTGCTGGAGAGTGTCGCTGCTCCTGGGTGGATCCGCAGGTCGAGTGTCACTGGGCGGCCAGTGTCGCTCCTTGGCCGCCCGCTCTCGTGGCTCCTGTGGCGCAACCGCCGTTCGGGGCATTCGGGCGTTTCACCGGGCCGGCCGCTGGGCCGTCCGGGGTGTGACGCCGCCCTCTCGACGCCCCCGTGCGTCTACACGGTAGGCTGCGCGTGGCAGTACATGCCCTCGTAGCTCAGGGGATAGAGCACCGCTCTCCTAAAGCGGGTGTCGCAGGTTCGAATCCTGCCGGGGGCACACACCGCGGAACTGATTGCCCGATCGGCGGCAGCCAGGCGGCTTCCCCTTACGTACCCTCCATCCGGGAACGTGACCATGGTCGCGGAGGGTGGAATAGTGGGCCGACGAATCGGCGGAGCGGGCGGCGGTTCTGATCCGGGAAAAGGCAAGGGTGCGGGAACGCTTGTCGTAGCGGCTGCATTCGTTCTCGTTGTCGCGGGCGGCACCACCGGAGCGATCAGCATCGGCACCGGAACGTCCGGAAGCGGTTCCGCGGTCGACAGCGCCCTGTCACGCGATCTGAACATTCGCAAGAATGACGGCAAGAATTCCGCCAAGAAAGGGAAAGCGGACGAGGCGTGGCATCGTCTTGGCCTGCGATCCATCAAGAAGACCATGAAGAACGATGTCAAATGCCTTGCCGCATCCACTGACCAAATTCGGGAATTCTTCCTGCGCACACCATGCAAGTCACTCGACCGATCGCTGCTGGCGATCGGCGATGACCGCGGCAACACCGCGGCGATCTCGGTCGCCTGGGTCTCCTTTCGCGACCGGGCCGACGCGACGGCCTTTGAGCGAATCGAAAAGATTCATGGGATCGGCGACATAAAACCGCTGGCAGGCACGGCTTTGAATCTGGCCGACATCCGCTTCACCGGACACCACTTCGACTCCCGTCGAGACGGCCGCGTAGTGGCCGTGGCAGAAGCGGAGATCATGAACGGCCACCTCGACAACACGGTTCTCGATGCGCTTACCGAAGTCGCGGTTTGGCTTCCGAAACCCTGATGCGCTCTGATCAGCCTGCGGGACGGCCGTCCGGGTCGGTCATCGTGATGGCGCCCCCCTGCGCCCGCAGCACCACATCGGCCCGGTACTTCCCCTCCCCAAGGGCTGCGAGAGTGCCCAGGCTGACCATCCGCGTGGTGGCACCGTCGCGGTCGAACACCAGCAGGTTGCCGTCCTGGACGTAGTCGCCACTGTGCGTGCCATCGCCTTCGACCGTGACGGGACGGCCAAGTTCGCGTTCGATTCGCGCGCCTGAAGCGGGACCAGTGAGGACGTGCACCGAAGTCCAATCGCCGGGTGCCAGTTCCTTGAGCGGGCGCGAGCCGCCTGACCTGGCAAGATCACCTATAGTTTTTTCGAGACCTTCGTCGAATTCCACTGTCACTCCTGGGGTGCTCGTGCCACAGCCCATCACAAGGGCGAGCAAGGCGAGCAGAGTCACTATCAAGCGCATGGTCAGTATTGGTCCGGAGTCGCCGACGGGTCGCCGGGGTCGTGGTCGTCATTGCGCCCCGGATTGTCCGTGGGCCAAGGCTTGTTCTTGGTTTCGCGGGTCTCGCCAGGAGGCGATTCGTTGGACGATACCAGGGTGTCGTTCTTGTCGATGACCACCATTTTGCCGTCCTTGACGGCTTGTTCGATCAGGTTCGCCATCTGCTCGGGACTGGCGTCCGGGTTGGCTCGGGCGATCGCGCGGCCGACTTCGTTGTTGTGCAGGTCCATGGCCACCGGGACGTGGTGACTGCTCGGGTTCCGTTCGTGCGCCGTGGCGAAGTCGCGGGCCCATTCTTCGCCGTACCGCTGCGTCATCATCGCGTTCCAGTAGGCGTGACGGAACGCGTCGGCGTGGCCGTCGGTCAGGCCTTTGCCCTCGAATTTGCCTTCGGCGACGTGCAAGGCGTCCTGCCGGATATCGGCGAACTCCTTGAGCCCGAGCAAGCCCTTGCGCATCTGCAGATCGTCGAGCAGCTTGGCTTCCGCCTGGGTGATCTTCTCCTTCGAGAAACCCCGCTCGTTCCGCGAGCCAGCCGGTCAGACCGCTCGGCCACACTGTCGTGCCGTCCGTTTTGACCTGGTATTTCGCCAGAAGATCGCGGTGGCGCTGTTCGTCGGCGATGCGGTCTTCGCCTGCCGCGGCGGCCGCAGCCAGCGTCGTCGCGCCGGCGTCGCCGATCTCGCCGGCGAGGATGCGCTTGAGCACCGAATTCAGTTCGGTGTCGATCTGGCCGGCGCGGGCCAGAATGGCTTCCACCTCCACCTGCACCAGCATGCTGGAGAGAAACCCACCGGCGTTTTCCGTCTCGACGACCTTGCCGTTGTCGATCCGGAAACCGTTCTTGGCGGCGAAATCCTCGGTCGTCTCGACACTGCGCACCAAATCGCGCACCGCCTGCTCGGTGTCGTCGATGATCTTCACGGCCGCGGACAGGCGCGCCGCGAGATCCTCGAGTTCCTGACAGCGGGCGCGCAGATTCTCGGCCGCCGCGTCCGCCGCCTCACCGGCCCACCCGGCGGGTTTGGCGCCGTCGATCTCGTCCTGCAAACCGAGCACCTGGCGGTTCTGTGCGGCCAAGTGGTCACCGATCTGCCCTATTCCGTCAGCCTTCCACTGGCTGACATCGGCCCAGGTGACCATCATCGGCCACCTGTCCCGTCGAATTCCTGTTCACCGGCGCCGTCTCGCACCCGGTACGCGGTCGCGGCGGTGGTCAGTGATGCCGCGTAGGAATCCACCCCCTTCGCCCAGACACCGATCGAGTTCTCCCAATGTGGACCGAGCTCGGCGGCGGTCTTCGCCGACTCACTTCCGGTCAATGCGCCGGAAAGCGCCGCCACCCGTTCCAGATCCAGCTCGCGCACGATTCCCGCGGCTCGTTTGGCCTGATCGGCCGCGTCGCGCAGGGCTTTCGGATCAGCTTCGAACCCCGTCATAGAACCCCTCCCCCTCAGACTGAGGCTACTTGTCCCATTTGGGAGGTTCAAGCCGCCGTCAGGCCACGTGGAAATCGTCAAGACGGTGAGCTTCGACTGAAGATTCCGTGGCGGGCAGCCAATGCGGATAGGTGACATAGACCAGTTCCGTGTCCTCATCGGCCACGTAGACCACCTCGGTCCCCGCGCGCAGATAGATCACCTCACCGGCGCGAGCTGTCACCGAGCCCGAAGGTCCCTCGACGGTGAAGGTGCCGGAAGTGATGACCAGAGCCTCGTCGTAGGTCATCTTCCACGGGTTCTTCTCGCCCTTCCCGTAACGAGCGAAGCCGACGGACATGGCCGCGCCGCTGTCTTGCGCGACGACGTCGGCCAGGAAGATCTGCTGGTCAAGGCGCTGGAACCAGGTCGAAGCGTCATCGCTCGTGAAGTGTTCGACGGACATCCAAGTCTCCTTAAGTGGAACTTTCTCCACTTAGTTAACTGGAGAAAGTTCCACTTGTCCACCGGTTAGGCTGGCCGGGTGCTTCCCATCGCAGGAGCCGGGGCTCCAGAGCGGGCGGACGCGGCTCGCAACCGGCAGAAGATCGTCCACGCGGCGGCCAAGCTCGTTGCTGCCAAAGGGATCGATGGGCTCGCGTTGGACGAGGTCGCGGTGGAGGCGGGCGTCGGGATCGGGACCGTGTATCGCCGGTTCCCGGACAAGGGCGCGTTGGCGCAGGCGTTGCTCGACGAGAACGAGCGCGAGTTCCAGGAGGCGTTCATCAGCGGGCCACCGCCACTGGGGCCCGGAGCGCCGGCAGCCCAAAGGCTCAGCGCGTTCCTCGAGAAGTACGTCGACAGACTCGAGACTCATGGCGAGCTGCTGATGGTCGCGGAGACCGAAACGCCGATGGCCCGGTTCGCGACCGGCGCGTACCGGCTGCACCACAGTCACCTGGTCGCGTTGATCAGCGAGATCGAGCCGGAAGCGGACGCGCATTTCAGGGCCGACGCGCTGCTCGCACCACTCGCGGCGGCGCAGTACGTCTACCAGCGGCAAAGCATGACAACGGAACAGATCAAAAGGGGCCTAGTAGATCTCTACCGGCCCAACGCGTAAGACGCCGTCGTCCAGCGGGACGCACCGCTTCCCGCCGCGGCCCCGCAAGGCGCGGAAAGTGCCCGGAGGGTAGACGACGTCCATCCAAGCGCAGGGATTCGCGGGCCGGTGCACCTCGAAACGCACCGGACCATCGCCCGAGTCCAAAGCCACCACCGAACCTCGCGGCAAAGCGTCGACGTCGAAGCCCGAGAGCACGATGTTCCGCCGAGCCAGCAGCGGATCGCCGGGCACAGAGGCGGAGAACAGCGTGACCGCGGCCGAGCGATGCGCGGGATGGTTGAAGTACCGGTCCCCCACCAGCCCCAGTCCCGCGCGCACCTCGACATGGTCGCGCGAGACCGGAGCGGGATCGGGGCGAGGGCCGTCAGAGGGACGGCCCTCGTACGCGTGCACCGAAGAGACGTGCAGCGCGACGATCAGCGCTCGCCGAGCTGCCATTCCGGCCGCACGTAGTGGCAGGTGTAGCCGTTCGGGATGCGCTCCAGGTAGTCCTGGTGCTCCGGCTCGGCCTCCCAGAAGTCACCGGCCAGGGTCACCTCGGTGACGACCTTGCCCGGCCACTTGCCGGAGGCGTCGACGTCGGCGATCGTCTGCTCGGCGACCTGCTTCTGCTTGTCGTCGGTGTAGAAGATCGCCGACCGGTAGCTCGTGCCGATGTCGTTGCCCTGGCGATTGCGGGTCGTCGGGTCGTGGATCTGGAAGAAGAACTCCAGGATCTGCCGGTACGAGAGCTGCGCCGGGTCGAAGACGATCTCGATGCCTTCGGCGTGCGAGCCGTGGTTGCGGTAGGTCGCGTTCGGCACGTCGCCGCCGGTGTAGCCGACCCTGGTGGAAACGACCCCGGGGTGCCGGCGGAACAGGTCCTGCATACCCCAGAAGCAGCCGCCCGCGAGAACAGCCTTTTCCGTCACTGTTGGTCTCCTTCGGTCGTTGACACCCAGTACAACGTGTCGCACCGCCCCTGTCATCCCCGTCCAAGTGTGACGGAACGCTTACGTCCACCGTGCGTCTCACGGTAGGTGAAAACCCTGCTCGCGGTCCTCGCCCTCCTCCTGGCAGGCTGCGCGACGACCCCGCCCAGCCCGAAACCAGAGGACGCCTTCCGGTTCGGCGGGATCTCGGTGCCCGCCAGCGGCAAGGTGCTGGAGACGCAGCACGACCGGGGCATCGACTCGCGCTACGTCGTCGTCCTCACCCTTCCGGCCGAGGACGTGCCCAAGCTGCTCGAAGCGTCGAACTTCGCTCCCGGGGTGATGAACGACGACCAGGTCATCGAAGGTCGTCACGTCTACCGCAAGGTCACCGTCGAGGGAACGACGGTGCGCCTGGAGATGTTCACGACGTGAGCACTCTGCGTGAAAAAGATGGGCCGTTCGGACTCGTCTGGGTGACCCCCTAACGTGTAGCTCCACGCACCAGCCGCCGGAGGACGCATGGATCCGATCCGTGTTCCGCCCGAGATGTTCCGTTTCACCGACGGCAGCAGATCCGGGCTCCCCCTGGCGATCCTGCACGCCTTCGGTGAGGCGAACGAGCGGCTGGAGACGGCGCTCGGGATCGACGACGTCCGCACGAGGCTGCGTGAAGTCGGCTGGCTGGAGACGCTGGCGGACGAAGACCTCGTCAAAGCGCTGGACCAGCTCAAGGCCCAGGGCCACCTCGACGTCGTCCAGAGCCACGCGGGCGACTACCGGACGGCGTCGGAGTACGAGCGCCGCAACCTCCAGTACTCGCTGACCCGGCAGGGCGAAGCGGCGTACGCGGGGGTGGTCCGCGCGAACGAGGTGCTCAACGCGTCCGGGGCACTCCAGACCGCGACGCTCGAGGCGCTGGGTGAGCGGCTCGGCGAGCTCGCGAAGCAGCTCGAAGACGGCACGGACAGGCGCGTGTTCAGCACGCTCACCGAAGTCGAAAGCCACCTCGAAGCCTTCCGCGACAACACGAAGCGCTTCAACGGCGACCTCCAGCGCCTCCTGCACGCCGAAGCCGATCTCACGACGTTCCACGAGGTCAAGGCGGCCATGGTCACCTATCTGCAGGAGTTCCTGAACGACCTGGAACACCACACGCACACGATCGCCACCCGGATCAAGGAGATCGACGACCACGGCGTCGAGCGGGTGCACCGGCGGGCGCTCAACGGAGCGGCGCTGCCGAACCCAGACGCGCGCTGGCTCGACGTCCGCAAGGCGCGCTGGGACGGCCTTCGCGCGTGGTTCCTGCCCGAAGACGGGGCGGCGCCGCGGGTCGAGGACCTTCATCGTCTCGCGCGACGCGCGATCATCACACTCCTCCAGGTCCTGGACCGGATCACCGAATCGCGGCGGCGCGCGAGCAGCGCGGTCGCGGATTTCCGCGAGCTGGCGCGGTGGTTCACCGTCGTCCCGGCGCAGGAGGACCTGCATCGCCTGTGGTCCACGATGTTCGGGCTGAGCTCCGCGCGGCACGCGCATCTCGCCCACGCGGATCCGGAAGTGGTCAGCACGACGGCGTCGTGGCTCGACGCGCCGCCGGTCGAGGTGTCGGAACTGCTCCGCTCGGCGGGCCGCACCGAGCGGTTCACCCGGACCGGGGGAGTGCGCGACGTCAGCGCGATCAGGGCGGCACGGGTCCAGCAGGCGATCGCGGAACGCGCCGAACTCGAAGCGGCGTGGAACATGCTCGACACCGGCGGCGTCGTACGGCTTTCGGCGTTCGAGAAGCTGGACCACAGCGTTTTCGAGCGGCTGCTCGATCTGCTGGGGCAGGCGCTGGGCAGCAGCCCCGGCACGGGCGGCACGCGGCGAAGCACGACGTCCGACGGCCAGATCGAGATCGTCCTGCGGCCGCCGCGGAACGGCGCGGTCGCGCGCCTGACCACCACGAGCGGTGTCTTCCGGGGCCCCGACTACGAAATCGAGATCAGTACGGCCGGAGGCGGTGCGTGAGCCTCACCAACCAACTGGTCATCGCGGAACGCGAAGAGGTCGCGCGCGGGATCCGGGCCCTGCTGGCCACCCCGCTGATCGGCGAACGCGGCGCTCCCGAGACCTTCGACCTCATCCGCCGCCGCCGCGAGCCCATCCGGCAGTGGTTCGACTACTACTGCGGCTGGACGCTCACCGTCGAACCGCGGCTCGGCTACGCCCGGCTGGTCAAGGTCCGCGCGGCCACCGATCCCACGCGTCCGGCGCGACGGCTGCGTTCCGGGCGTGCCGCGTTCGACCGCCGCCGCTACGTCCTGCTGTGCGTGGTGGCCGCCGAACTGCTGACCGTGCCGGTGACCACCATCGGCCTGCTCGCCGGCCGCGTCTCGCAGGCGAGTGCCGCCGACGACCTCGTCACCACCTTCGACGTAGCCACCAGGGCGGAGCGTCTCGCGTTCGTGGACGTCCTCAAACTCCTGGAGTCCTACGGCGTCCTCGAAGCCGCCGACGGCGACCCGGAGTCCTTTGTGGACGATCCGGCGGCGAAGGTGCTTTTCCGGGTGGACGCGACCCTGTTGCTGCGGCTGCTCGCCGCGCCGGTCGGGCCGTCGCAGCTGGCCGTACCCGCCGACGACGTCGCGCTGCGGTTCGAGGAACTGCTGGAGGCGGTGTCACACGAGCAGCGCTACGGCCTCTCGTCTGGCCGCCACGAGGACACGCCGAGCGCGTCGGACGTCCAGCGGAACCTGTGGCTCCGGCACACGGTCTTCCGCCGTCTGGTCGACGACCCGGTGCTGTACTTCGCCGAACTGACCGCGGAAGAGCGCGCGTACCTCGGCACGCCGACCGGGCGCCAGCTGCTGCGGCGAGCCGCGGAGCAGGGCGGTTTCGTCCTCGAAGAACGCGCGGAGGGCGTGCTGCTCGTCGACGTCGACGGGCTGGCGACCGACGAGCGATTCCCGGACGACGGCAGCAACGCCAAGGTCGCCGCGCTCCTGCTGCTCGACGCGCTCGACGAGCCGCGGACCACCGACTACCTGCAGAAGGCCACCGCCAAGCTGCTGAAACGCTTCCCGCGCTGGGCCAAGACGTACCGGGGCAGGGACGGTGCGCGGCGGCTGACCGTCGACGCGCTCGCCGTGCTGACCGGTTTCGGCCTGATCCGCACCGAAGCCGAACTCGTCCGGCCGCTCCCGGCCGCCGCGAGGTACACCGACCGCACCGAGGAGGCGCCGTGACCGTGACGAGGTGGATCCCCTCCCGTGCGGGCATTCTCAACATCTGGCGCTACTACGACGAGATCTTCGAGTTCCACGACGGGCGCCTGCTGCTGCGCGGCCCCAACGGGAGCGGGAAGTCGAAGGCGCTGGAGCTGCTGCTGCCGTTCCTGTTCGACGCGAGCCTGCGCGCGAACCGGCTGTCGACCTTCGGCACCAGTGAACGCAGCATGCACTGGAACCTGATGGGCGAAGGCGCTTCCGGCGCCACGCGCGTCGGGTACGTCTGGCTCGAATTCGGCATGGCCGGCGAGAAGTGGTTCACCTGCGGCGCGCGGCTCCAGGCCAGCACGCACACCAGCACGGTGCACGCCGACTTCTTCACCACCGATTTGCGGGTGGGCGACGGTTTGCCGCTGGTCAACGAGGCCGGCCAGCCGCTGACCAAGAACGCGCTGGAGGAAGCCCTCGGCGAGCACGGGACCGTGCACGACGGTGCGGCCGAGTACCGTGCGGCGATCCGCGCGAAACTGTTCCCCACCTTGAGCGAACAGCGCTACGACGCGCTGATCACCGCGCTGCTCCAGCTGCGGATGCCCAAACTCTCGCAGCGGCTCGACCCGAGCCTGCTGTCCAATCTGCTGTCCCGCGCGCTTCCGCCGTTGGGGCAGCAGGAGATCGCGGATCTCGCCGAGGGTTTCGAGCGGCTCGACGCGCAACGCGAACGGCTGGGCTCGCTGGAGACCGAGGTCGACGCGACCCGCGCGCTCGCCGCACGGCAGAAGACCTACGCCCAGCGTGTGCTGCGCGCGGGCGCCGCGAACCTCATCACCGCGACCACGGAACTCGACGAACTCGCCGCGGCGGCCCGCCGTTCGGCCGAGGAGCACGACGAGGTCGCCGCGAAGAAGGAAGCCGCCGAGGAACGGGCGGCGAAACTCGAAAAAGACGTCGAAGAGACCGAAGCGCGCCTCGCCGGGCTGACCGAATCCGAGTCGTACCGCAAGGGCCAGGAGCTCGACAAGCTGCGGCAACGGGCGTTGTCCACCCGGGAAAAGGCGGAAACACTGCGCGCGGACGCGGATCGTCTCCGTGCCGAGGCGGACGCCGACGAGGAGCGTTCGCGGGCGGCGAAGCAGGTCGCGAAACGGCAGGCCGACCTCGTGCGCTCGCTGGAGACCGAGGTCCGTGCCGCCGCGACCCGCGCGAACCTGGCCGGGGTGCACGACGAACTCGTCGCCGGGCTGAATGAACCGGCCCGGCTCCGTCCGTTGCTGCAGGCCGCCGTCCGCGGCAAGCGCGACCAGGTCGAGACGCTCGGCCGGGCGCTGGACAAACACGAACTCGCGGTCGGACGGCGGCACCGGGCCGAGGCGGATCTCGACCGCGCGCGGTCGGATTTCTCGGCCGCGCAGGAGCGGCTGGACCTCACGACGGCGACGCGGGAACTCGCGCTGAGCGATCTGCGCACCCGGCTCGCCGAATGGGCGATCGGCTGCCGCGAGCTGCGGTTCCCCGACGTGGAAGCGGTCGTCCGGGACGCCGAGGCGGAGGTCGCGCTGCTGGGCAGGCTCGGCGTCGTCGCCGAGACCGTGCTCGAAGACATCATCCGGCGGGAGGCGGCGACCGGTGCCGCGCTGGCCACCGCGCGCGCCGAGCACGACGAACTCCTCGTCGAGGCGGGCGTGCTGGAAACGGAGGACGTCCTCGCGCCCGAACCGCCGCGCACCCGCACGACGGACCGCGCCGAGATGAGCGGCGCGCCACTGTGGCGGCTGGTCGATTTCGCGGGCTCCGTCCCGGAAAGCGCTCAGGCGGGGATCGAGGCCGCGCTCGAAGGCGCCGGCTTGCTGGACGCCTGGGTCAACTCCCACGGTGTCGTCGACGGACACGACGTGCTCGCGGAGACCGGGACACTGCCGGTGGCCACCGGCCGGTCACTCGCCGACGTCCTGGTACCCGAACCCGACGCGGAACTTTCCCCGGCGAAGATCCGCCGGATCCTGGAAGTGATCGCGTTCGACGACACGCTCCCCTCCGGCCCGGCCGCCATCGGCGCGGACGGCGGCTGGCGGATGGGCGGTCTGTCGGGCAGCTGGACGAAGGACGCCCCGGCGTACATCGGCGCGTCCGCCCGTCTTCGCGCGCGGGAGCGCCGGATCGCCGAACTGCGGGACAGGATTTCCCTGCGCGAGAAGACCATCGCCGAGCTGGAGGGCGAGCTTGCCGGGCTGCGCGGCAGGCGCGAGCTGATCAAGATCGAACGCGCCGCCCGCCCCAGCCACGAAGATCTCCTTGCCGCGACGGGAGAACTGACCGCGGCCGAGGCCGAGCTGACCGCCGCCGACGCCGCCGTCCGGCATCTGGAGACCGCCGTCTCCGCGCTGGAGACCGAGGCCAAGACCGCGCTGCACGAGCTGACCGCCCAGGCATCGGAGAGCGGGCTGCCGACCGAACGCGCGCCGCTGGCCGCGCTCGCCACGGCCCTGCGCACCTACTCCGACCAGGGTGAGAACTGGTTGTACGAGCACGGGAACCTGCTCACCGCGAACCAGCGGGCCGAGCTGTGCGCCGAACAGGCGGACCGGTCGGAGGCGAACGCGGCCCGGCGTGAGGACGATGCTGCCGAGGCGGAGGCCGAACGCGTCAAGCTCACGGCGATGCTCGAAGCGATCGAAGGGACCGCGGGCAGCGGCCAGCGCGAGGTACTCACCGAAATCGACGGGCTGCGCGCGAAACTCCGTGACCTCTCGGGCGAACTCCGCGCCGCGAACGCCGACGCCAAGGAGCTCGCGGTGTCGCTGGGCGCGCTCGGCGTCCGCCGCACGACAGACGCGCGGGCCCGCGAGGACGCCGCCAAGAAGCAGGACGCGGCCGCGCTCCGGTTCCGGAAGCTCGCGACCGGCGTCTTCCCCGCCGACGGCGGGATCGAGGACCTGCCGAAGTTCCAGGCCACCCTGTCCGCCTCCGACGGCGTGCGGTCGGCGCTCGAAACGGCCCGGCTGGTGGCCGCGGCCTGGCCGTCCGTGCCGCACGCGCCGAGCAACCTCGGCGAGGCACTGCACCGGCTCTCCGAAGCCGTGCACACCTGCCGCAACACCCTCAGCTCGCGGGCGGAACTCGATCTGGAGACCGACGAGGACGTCCAGATCTTCACCGCCGTCGTCGACGGGTTGCGGGTCGGCGCGGCCGAACTGCTGAAGATCCTTTACGCGGAAGCGGAACAGAGCAGGCACGAGATCACCGACCGGGAAAGCGACCTGTTCGACAAGACGCTGACGGGTGACACCCGCCGCCATCTCGCGGCCCGTATCCGGCAGGCCAACGACCTCGTCGACGGGATGAACGCGCGGCTGGAACGCGTGCGGACCGCGTCGAGGGTGGCCGTCCGGCTGGTCTGGCAGGTCTCCCCCGATCTGCCGCCGGGCACCAAGACCGCGCGGGATCTGCTGCTGAAGGATCCGGATCGGCTGACCGCCGAGGATCGCGTGTCGCTGCACAAGTTCTTCCGTGAGCGCGTCGAGCAGGCGAAGGCGGACGACACGGCGACCAGCTGGGAGCAGCAGCTCGCGCAGGTCTTCGACTACACGTCCTGGCACCGGTTCGTGGTCAAGGTGGACCGCGCGAACGGCGCGGGCTGGCAGCTGCTGACCAAGAAGCTGCACGGCGCGCTTTCCGGTGGGGAGAAGGCGATCGCGCTGCACCTGCCGCTGTTCGCCGCCGTCGCCGCGCACTACCAGGCCGCGCCCGAGGCGCCGAGGGTGATCCTGCTCGACGAGGTGTTCGTCGGCGTCGACACCACCAACCGGGGGCAGGTGTTCGGCCTGCTGTCCGAACTCGACCTCGACCTGATGCTGACGTCGGACCACGAATGGTGCACCTACGCCGAACTCGGCGGCGTCGGGATCCACCAGCTCATCACCGGCGGCGACGGCGACGACGCGGTCACCACGGCCCGGTTCACCTGGAACGGTCACGACCTCGCACCGGCGGGGCATTAGCCTGAGCGGCCCCAAAGCCGGGCGCGGCGGGGTTCTTTCCGCCGTTCGTCCTTGTGCGGCGCGGAACCGCTCGCTACGTTCCTGCCGGTGGCTGTGCGGATCCAGGTGCTGGGCTCGCTGCGCGTCTGGCTGGCCGGGGCGGAAGTCGACCTGGGCCCACCGGGCCGCCGTGCCGTCCTGGGGTTGCTGGTGCTCGCCGGCGGCGAGGCCATGTCCAAGCAGGAGCTGCTGGACGCGCTGTGGGGCGAACGGCCGCCGCGCAGCGCGGTGAACGTGCTCCAGACGCACGTCAAACATCTGCGGCGGCTGCTGGAACCCGGCCGTCCGGCGCGGTCCGGGAGCGAGATCCTGCCGCATGTCGGCGGCGGTTACGCGGTGCGCTGGGACGCCGTCGAGATCGACCTTCCCCACGTCCGCGGGCTGGTCGCCGAGGCGAACGACGCCCAGCGCGACGGCGAGACCGGCCGTGCCGCCGCGCTGTTCGGCGAGGCCCTGCGCTGGTGGCGCGGTCGGCCGCTGGCTGATATTCCTTTGCTCTCAACGCATCCGAAGGTCCTGGCGCTGATCGCGGAACGTCGTGCGCTGCTCGCCCGCTACGGCGACGCGATGCTGGCGATCGGCGCCGCCGACGAGGTACTGGCCGACTTGGCCGAAGCCGCGGCGGACCAGCCGCTGGACGAACCCGCGCAGGCCCGGCTGATCCGCGCGTACCACGCCACAGGTCAGCGGGCGACGGCTTTCCGGCTCTACCAGGAGGTCCGCGAACGGCTCGTCGAGGAACTGGGGGTCGAACCCGGGCCGGAACTCGCCGCGGCGCACGCCGCGCTGCTCGAAGACGGGGAACCGATTCCAGGTCCGCGATCCGCCGTACGCGTTCCCAGGCAGTTGCCCGCCGAACCGTCCGGGTTCACCGGCCGGGCGGCCGAACTGTCCATTTTGGACCAACTGGTGCCCAGCGCCGGGAGTTCCGGCGGCGCGGTGGCGCTCGTCGCCGTCACCGGTCCGGCTGTATCTACACGATCAAATTCCCGCCCGTGGCGCCGGACGTCGTCGTCACGAAAGTCTCGCAACTGAGTGTTCCGTTGTACGGCACGAACTTCGGCGTCGACTTCAACCCTGCCGCCGACCGGCTGCGAGTGATCAGCGACTACGGCCAGAACCTGCGGCACAACCTCGCCGACCACGTCACGGTCGAGGACACCATTCTCACCACACCGCCGGCGGGCGGGCCGACCAGAGGCGTCACGGCCGCCGCCTACACGAACAACGACCTCAATCCCGACACCGCGACCACGCTGTTCGACATCGGCACGGCCACCGACCAGGTGCTCATCCAGGCGCCCGCCAACGCCGGATTCCTCAGCCCCACCGGCGCGCTCGGCGTCGACACCGGCCCGATCGCGGGCTTCGACATCTACAGCGACCTCACCAACGGAAAGACGACCTCGGTGAGCGCGTTCGCCGTGCTCAACCCGGCCGCCGGGCCGTCGACGTTCCACACGGTCGATCTGCTGACCGGCGCTGCGACCAAGGTCGGCGATTTCCCTTTGCCGGTCGGGGATATCGCTGTCGCGCTCGATACCAACTGAGCGGGGAACGCCGCTGTTCGGTGCCCAGTCTTGGCCGGGCACCGGGCAGTGGCGTGTTCAGGACTTGGCCGTTGCCGGAAATCGGTAATGCTATAGAACCTTCGGAGGTCGAGATGCCTTGTCTGCTGGCGTAGCTCTTGTTTGCCAGAAATCGGCAACGCCACTTTGCGGCGGTCTTGTTGCCGAAAAACGGCAATGCCATCCGTGTCCTTGGGTGCGGGTTTTGTCGGTGGTGGGTCGTATGTTCGCGGGGTGGATACTCATTCCGCGCCGGTGGCGCTTCTGGAGAACCTCACCGACCCAGCTGTGCTGGCGTCGGTGAATGATGTTGTGGATTCCTTGGACGATAAGGATTCCGTGGCGCTTGCCGAGGCGGCGTCGGCGGGGATCGCGCGGTTGGAGGCGGTCCGGTTCCGGGCTGTGGCGCAGCTGAACCGGCACCGCGACGGCGCCCGCAGCGTCACCCAGGAGGTCGCGTTCGCCCTGTCCGTTGTGGACAATCACGCGGGTGCTCTGGTCGCCGCGGCGGAGGCGTTGACGTCTCGTCTGCCCCGCACGCTGGGTTTGATGGATCAGGGGAAACTCGGCGGGTTCGGTGCGATGAAAGTCGCCACCGCCACCTCGTGGCTCTCCGACGACGACGCGCGGGCTGTCGACGCGGTGCTGGAGGATCGGATCGCGGACAAGAATCCCGACCAGGTCCGCAAAGCCGCTAATCACGCGGCGAACACGATCGATCCCGAGGGTGCCGACCGGCGGGCTTCGCGTGATCGTGACGGCCGTCGTCTCACGTTGCGTCACGGGGAGACCGGGGTCGCGTCCATCGAGGTCGAGGACGCCCCCGTGGAGAAGGCGGCCGCCGCCTACCAGCGGATCGATCGCGCAGCGCGGGCCCTGAAAACCGGTGGTGAGGCCCGCACCCTGGACCAGTTGCGTGCCGATGTCGCCCTCGACCTCCTCCTCGGCGGCCAGGGCGGCGGGAGTGAACGCAGCGAGGTGTTCCTGTACATGGACCTGTTCACCTACCTCGGCCTGAACGACGAGCCAGCGGAGCTGGCGGGGCATGGGTCGCTGCCCGCGGGGCTGGCCCGGCACATCGCGACCGGGCCGAACACGGTGCTGCGGCGGATCGTCACCGATCCGCTCTCCGGGCAGGTCCTCGATTTGGGCCGGGACCGCTACCGGCCCACCGCGGGGCTGGACGAGTTCGTGCGGGTGCGGGACCGGGAGTGCCGAAGACCCGGCTGTCACCGGCCTGCCCAAGCCTGCGATATCGATCATTCGTTGCCGTGGCAGCACGGCGGCCACACCAACGCCGACGAGCTGGTCGATCTCTGCCGTCGGGATCATCGGCTGAAGGACGAACCCGGCTGGACCTACCGACTCGCCCCCGACGGCACCCTCACCATCACCACCCCCACCGGCCAGACCCACGACAGCACACCACCCCCGCTTCACCCACCCCGGCCACCAGCCGACGAGCCACCACCGTTCTGAGCACTGTCGCCAGAAAACGGCAACGTGAGACGGCGGTAGCTCGTTCGGGCACCCCACCAAAGCGGTCGCGTTGCCGGAAACCGACAACAGCCCGTCCGTGCGGCAGAGAGTTCGCCAGGCGCCACGCACACCGCACATAGCCGAATACCGGCGACGACCCCGTTCAGCCCCAGGTGCCGAGTCGCGCAGGCACTCAGCGGCCTTGCCAAAAACCGGCAACACCCACCCGCGAGTTCTCCAGCCGGCAGAGCAAAACGGCCACCCCAAGAACCCGACTCCACCCAAGGTCTGAGCCAGAAGACCGGACCGTGCTCCGATCCGCGCCACCACCACGAGCGGCAGGCTCACCGGGTATGGAAACCGACTACGTCTTCCCCGGCCGCCGCGTCGCCGCGGTCTCGATGGTCCTCGGCCCGGTCCTGCTGCTCACCGGAACGCTGCTCCGGGCGCGCTTCGACTTCTTCTTCCCTAGCCAGCTCAAGGCGATGAGCGACCATCCCGCGCTGATGACCGCCGCGTACACGTGTTTCCTGGCGGGCAACGTCCTGCTGTGGCCGGCGATCGTCACGCTCGCCACGAAGATCGGCCGCACGAAACCCGCACTGGCCGCCTGGGGTGGCCTGTTCGTCCTCTTTGGACTCTTCGAACGGACCTTTCACGCGGGGATCGACCAGGCAGCACTGGGACTCGCCGAACGCCGCGGCGCCGGGTTCGCCGAGAGCGTGGTCAGCGAGTCGTATCAGAACCTGCATCTGTTCAGTTTTCTGTCGTTCACGATCATGTTCGGCTGGTACGTGCTCGCCTTCGCCGCTTATCGGGCGAAAGTGCTCGGCGTCGTCGGGTCGATCGGGGTGGCGACGATGGGGCTTTTGCCGCTCGGCGTTCTGAAAGGGACCGAATTCGTTTCGATCATCGGCACCGCCGGACTTTGTGTCGCGTTGGTTCCGGCCGGCATCCGGACATTACTGGAAAGTCCCAAACCGAGCCGCCGCGCGATGGTGCTCACGGCGATCGCCGTTCCGGTTCTCGGCGCGCTCGCCTTCGCGAGCGCACTGGGCTGAGCTCAGGCCAGTCGCGCGGACGTTTTCCCTTTTCTGTCACCGGATTCGTGTTCGCGCCCCGCCGGGAGACAGCTCATCAGCAGTACGAGACCGACCGCACCGAGAAGCATGTGCCCGGCGAGGATGCACAGCCCACAGAATCCGATCCACAATGAGATCTTCATTCTCAGAGGGTAGTGCCATTACCGGAAGCGGGGCCCGGACTTGGGAAAGACTTAAGGTCTCCTTTGGGCAAAGGGTCTGTCGGGAGTACGCGCGTAATACACCACCAGTGACACCGTCGCGGCGAGGAACACCACCTGCATCAGGCTCCGCGGCACCAGTTCGTCCATCGTCGAAGTCACCGGGCCGTGCAGCGCCTTGTACACGTTCGCCGGGAACATCCCCAGCAGCAGAAGCGTCAACCCGGCGGACGCCCACGGCGCCGTGCGCGACCACAGGACCCCGGCGGCGCCCGCGAGTTCGAGGACGCCGGTGACGGTCACCAGCAGTCCGGGCACGGGCAGCGCGGGCGGAACCATCGCGATGAGTTCCTCACGCATGCCGATGAAGTGCGCGAGACCGGTCGTGACGAACAGCGCCGCGACGCCGCCGCGCACCGCGACGGGCCAGGGCTTGAACCGTCGGACGCCGAAGGCGCCCAGCAGGGCCAACGTCGCCGTGACGGCGATCAGCATCAGTACGGGTGCGAGACCGGGATCCATGACCATGCCTTTCAAGCAGCGAATCTTTCCACTGACAAGATGCGCGATTGCGGCCCATCTTGTCAATGACTAGATTTGTCGGCATGAGTCCCTACCACCACGGCGACCTCCGCCGGGCCGTACTCGACGCCGCCGTCGCGGCCATCACCGAACACGGCCCGGCGGGGATCAGCCTCCGCGACCTCGCCCGGCGCGCGGGGGTCTCGCACGCCGGGCCGGTCCACCATTTCGGTGACAAGGCCGGGGTGCTGACCGCGCTCGCGGCCGAGGGATTCGACCTGCTCGCGGACGCGCTGGCGGCCGAGAGCGATCGGGACTTCGTCGAGGTCGGGGTGGCTTATGTGCGCTTCGCGATCGAGCATCGCGCGCATTTCGAGGTGATGTTCCGCCCCGAGCTCCACCGCGAGGACGACGCGGCGCTGACCGCGGCCCGTGACCGAGCGGGAGCCCTGCTGACCAGCGGCGCGTCGTCGGTCAGCGACGACGCGCTGGCGGGAGTCGCCGCGTGGTCGCTGATGCACGGCTTCGCGAACCTGTGGCTCACCGGCGCGCTGCGCGCCGAACTCCAGGAGGATCCGGAGTTCGGCGCCCGCGCGATCGCCCGGATCCTGTTCCCGTGATCAGACCTGCGCGGTGGGCATCACGGTGACCTGCTGAAGGTTCACCCGAGCCGGGAGCGAGGTCAGAAACGCCACGGTCTCGGCGATGTCCTCGGGCTTCAGCCAGGTCAGCGACTCGCGCACGCCGTCCAGCCACCGCAGAGCGCCGGCGTCGGTGACGTGGCCCTGCAGTTCGGTCTCGACCAGTCCCGGCTCGATCGCCGCGACCCGCACACCCTTCGGTCCGAGGTCGGCGCGGAGGTTCTTCGACAAGTGCGTCACGTAGGCCTTCGAGGCGACGTACACGGCGAAGGACGGGAAGACGGCCTGCGCGCCGATGGACGAGGTGTTCACCAGGTCCGCGACACCCTTTTCGGCCGCCGAAGCGACGAGATGCGGGACGAACGCGCCGATCGCGTTCATCAGGCCCGTCATGTTGACGTCGATCATGCGCTGCCAGTCGCCGGTGGCGAGTTCGTCGATCGGCGCGGCCAGCATCACGCCGGCGTTGTTGAACAGGAGGTCCGCGCGGCCCAGTTCCGCTTCGACCTCGGCCGCCGCGGCCCGCATCGCCACGGCGTCGGCGACGTCGACGGCGAGCACGAGCGCGGTACCGCCGTCCCGCTCGATCTCCTTGGCCAGCGTTTCCAGCCGGCCCGCCCGGCGGGCGATCAGCGCGACCGAAGCACCGGAGGCGGCGAGCCGCCGAGCGGCCGCCTCGCCGATCCCACTGGACGCTCCGGTGACGACGGCGACCCTGTTCGCGTGCGAGTTCGTCATTTCTGTTTCTCCCAAGTGGACTCGTTCACGAGGTGACGAGTCCAGAAAACCGGGCTTTCCCAGGAGATGGCACGGTCTGTTCAGCCTGGGTCCGGCAGTACCAGTCAGCAGTACCGATCAAGGCGGGCACGGAACTGTTACGCGCTCGTCGAGTTCCGCGGACACCGACCGGCCAGCGTGTACCGTATGCGAATCCGATCCCTCGCGCTCGCGCTGGCCATGATGACGGCCACCGCGGCCCCCGCGTCGGCCGTCATCGGCGGCACCGAGTCCACCACGCCCTACGACTTCATGGTCTCGCTGCGGTACGACTCGCCTCGCCCGGACGGACACCGGTGCGGGGCGGTGCTCATCGCACCCCAATGGGCGGTCACGGCAGGCCATTGCGCCAACAGCCCCACCGGCGCGACGGTCGGTGTGCCCCGCGGCTGGAAGGTCCGCGTCGGCTCACTGGACACCACCCGCGGCGGCGAGGTCACGGACGTCGACAAGTTCTACCGGCGCCACAACTCGTACAACCCGCCCGGCGAGGAAATCGCGGTGCTGCGTCTGCGAAACCCGGTGCGCGCCAAGCCCATCCGGCTCGCCGCGGCCACTCCCGCCGACGGCACGCCGGTCCGCATCCTCGGCTGGGGCGCGGCGGCGACCGGTTGCGACGACTTCAAGGACCCGAAGTGTTTCCCCAGCAAGCTCCGTGAGGCGGACACGGAGGTCGTGCCGCTCGACCGGTGCTGGGACGACGACGGGCACACGCTGCCGTTGTGCGTCGGCCGCGCCGAGCCGCCCGTCGGTCCGGGTACGACGGACTCCGGCGGGCCCGCGCTGGTCCGTTCGGGCGGCGGCTGGGCGCTGGCCGGAACGGTCATCGGCCCCGGCATCAGGGGCGCCGACTTCCCCGACATGTACACCGATGTCTCGAAGAACGCCGCTTGGATCAACGGCATCGTGACCGGCACCGACGTGCCCCCGGATTCCCCGGTCCCGAACGTGGAGGGCACGGCCACGGTGGGCGAATGCAAGGGAGCGGTGGTGCGGGCCGCCACCGCGCGCCCCGAAGACCCGGCGCTGGCCCTGACCAACGGCCACTGCGTGCCGAGCGGGCGGCCCGCACCGGGGAAGGCACTGGTCGACCGGCCCGCGGACCTGCCCCGTCCGGTCACCATCGCCGGCCGGGACGGCTATCCGAAGGCCGGCGCCCGCGCCACCCGGCTGGTCTACGCGACGATGACCGGCACCGACATCGCGCTGTACCGGCTCGACAAGACCTACGCCCAGCTGGCCAGGGAGGGCGCGAAGGTCTTCCGGCTGACCACCACCCCGATGCGCGCCGGCGACCGGCTCCTCATGGCCTACTCCAGCAGCCGCCCGAGCTGCACGATCGAGGCCGTGGTGCCGCACCTGCGCGAGGCCGGCTATCAGCAGGACGACGCGGTCCGCTACGCGCCCAGCGACACCTGCGTGAGCAGGCCCGGCTACTCCGGCTCCGTACTGCTGTCCCGCGACGGGAACACGGTCATGGGTATCAACAACACCCACAACCGTGACGGAGAGCGCTGCACCGAGGGCAACCCGTGCGAGGTCGGCCGGGACGGCACCGTGACCGCGGTGCAGGGCCGCAGCTACGGCCAGCAGGTCCACCGGATCGCGGCCTGCTTGACCAAGGGATCCCGGATCGACCTGCGACGATGTGGCCACGAAAAATAATTCCCACCGGCTGTCGAATCGGCGGGATGCCCTTCGTATAGGTGGTGACAAGCCGCTTCGACCGAGGAGGACGCCATGACCCAGTACCTGATCAGCCTGTACCAGCCCGACGGTCCCGTTCCGCCGCCGGAGTTCCTGGAGCCGATCGCGCGCAAGATCCAGGCGCTCGACGACGAGATGAAGGCCGCGGGGGTCTGGGTCTTCGCCGGCGGGCTGCACCCGCCGACCACGGCGACCGTGCTGCGCGCCAAGGAGAACGGCGAGATCGCGATGACCGACGGCCCCTACGTCGAGGGCAAGGAACATCTCGGCGGCTTCACCATCCTCGAGGCGCCGGATCTGGACGCCGCGCTCGAATGGGCCCGCCGGGTCGCCGAGATCACCTATCTCCCGGTCGAGGTCCGGCCGTTCCAGGGCGACGAAGGTCCTTCGTGCGTGTGACCACCGAGGAGATCGGACGCGTCTTCACCGAGGAGTACGGCCGCGCGGTGGCCGTACTGGTCCGGGTCTTCGGCAGCATCGACATCGCCGAGGAAGCCGTGCAGGACGCCTTCGCCGAGGCGGTGGACCGCTGGCCGTCCAGCGGTCCACCGCCCAGCCCCGCGGGCTGGATCATCACGACCGCCCGCAACAAGGCGATCGACCGGTTGCGCCGGGAAGCCGCGCGCGACGACAAACACGCCCAGGCCGCGCTGATCAGCGCCGGTGGTGAACCGGTGGAGGAGGGTCCCGTGCGTGACGACCGGTTACGGCTGATCTTCACCTGCTGCCACCCCGCGCTGGCCATCACCGCGCAGGTCGCGCTGACGCTGAAACTGCTGGGCGGCTTGACCACCGGCGAGATCGCGCACGCGTTCTTCGTCCCCGAGACGACGATGGCGCAGCGCCTGGTCCGGGCGAAGGGCAAGATCCGCGACGCGAAGATCCCGTACCGCGTCCCGGACGACGCCGACCTGCCGGACCGGCTGCGGTCGGTGCTCGCCGTGATCTACCTCGTGTTCAACGAGGGGTACACAGCCACTTCGGGTGACCGGCTGGTGCGGGAAGACCTGTGCGCGGAGGCGATCCGGCTCGGCAGGCTGCTGACCGCCCTCATGCCCGACGAACCGGAGGCCACCGGGCTGCTGGCGCTGATGCTGCTCACCGAGTCCCGCCGCGCGGCCCGCACCGGAGCGGACGGCGAGGTCGTGCTGCTGGCGGAGCAGGACCGGTCGCGGTGGGACCGCGAGCTGACCGCCGAAGGGCAGGCGCTGGTCCGTGCCTGCCTGCGGCGGAACCAGCCGGGGCCGTACCAGATCCAGGCGGCGATCAACGCCGTCCACAGCGACGCGGCCGACGCGGCGAGCACGGACTGGTCGCAGATCGTCCAGCTGTACGACCTGCTGCTGGCGGCGAATCCGACGCCGATCGTCGCGCTCAACCGGGCCGTCGCGGTCGCCGAAGTGGACGGGCCCGAAGCCGCCCTCGCCGTGATCGACGGCCTCGACCTGGAGGAATACCACCTGTACCACGCCATCCGCGCGGATCTGCTGCACCGCGTCGGCCGCCGGGAGGAATCGGCGCTGGCCTACGAAACGGCGATCCGGCGAGCGGAGAACAGCGCCGAACGGCGGCTGCTGGAACGGAAACTGGCCGCGGTCAGTCCGTGATCAGCCGCGCCGGGCCGGGGCCCTTGGCGGCGAGGACGTCACCGGGGTTCACCAGCACGCACTGCTCGAAGGACAGGCAGCCGCAGCCGATGCATTCGGTGAACCGGTCCCGCATGCACTCCAGCTGCTCGATGCGCTTGTTGAGTTCGGCGCTCCAGCACTGCGAAGCCCGCTGCCAGAACGCCTGGTCCGGCGCGGCGCCCTCCGGCAGGAAATCGAGCACTCCGCCGATCACCTCCAGCGGGATGCCGAGATGGTGCGACGCGCGGATGAACGCGACCACGCGGAGCGTGGCGCGAGGATAGCGGCGCTGGTTTCCGCTGGTCCGCCTGCTGCTGATGAGACCTTGGCGTTCATAGAAACGCAGGGCGGAGGTCGCGACGCCGCTGCGCCGGGCCAGCTCCCCGATGGTGAGTTCGGACGGCGGTTTGGACATGGTCACGATCCTAGCTTGACTTGAACCCTTGTTTAAGTTTCATGCTGGAGCCATGACAGCACAGGGGACCTCCGAAATGACCATCCACAAGGGACATTGGCCGACACCGGACGGGGCGACGGTCGTGGTGGCGCGGGAATGGCCGGACGCCGACGCGGCGCGGGCGGCCTTCAAGAGCCACGACGGCCTTGTCTCCTTCACCGCGTACGAAGGCATAGATCACGACGGCGCCTTCACCTACGAGCAGTGGACCAGCGAAGACGCCATTCAGGGGCTGGACGGCGCACCGGTCTTCCGCCTCTACCGCGGGCAGCGCGGCGAGGGGGTGCCCGGCTGCCTCGTGATCGTCTCGGTCGAGTTCGAGGGCCCCGACGAGCAGCGGCAGCGCGACTGGATCGACCTCGTCTTCGAAGCGCTCGCGTCGGAACCCGTGCGTCCCGAAGGCGGGTTCTCGGGGTTCTTCCACGTGAGCACCGACGGGACCAGGGTGCTGAACTACGCCGAATGGGCCAGTGCCGAAGCCCACCTCGCCGCGCTCGCGGCTCCCGGCGCCGACGGCATCGGGACCACCGACGCGTGGAAGAAGGTGCAGACCTACCCGGGGATGTCGGGCGGGTCGGTCAAGCGGTACCGCCCGATCTTCTCGGCGGTGGCGGCATGAAGCCGATCCTGGTCGCCGGCGCGACGGGCAACGTCGGCTCGCAAGTGGTCGCCCAGCTGCGGTCGCGGGACATCCCGGTCCGGGCGCTGAGCCGGAATCCGCCCGCCGGCGGCGTCCGCGGTGACCTGGCGAAACCGGAAACGATCGCGCCGGCGCTCGACGGCGTCGACACGGTGTTCCTGATGCTCACCGGCCCCGCCGAGACGCTGGTGCCCACGGTGTCGCTGCTCGGGGAACGGGTGAAGCGCGTGGTGTTCCTTTCCTCGGGCGCCGTCGACGATTCACTGGCGGAGCAGGACAACGCCATCGGCGCCTGGCATCGCACCGTCGAAGAGGCGATCGAAGCCGCCGGTCTGGAATGGACTTTCCTGCGGCCGCACGGCTTCGCGACCAACACCCTCGCCTGGGCGCCGTCGATCCGCGCGGACGGCGTCGTCCGCGGCGCGTACGGCGAGGCGTCGATGCCGCTGATCCACGAGAAGGACATCGCCGCGGTGGCCGTCGAAGCACTGACCGGCGATGGGCACACGGGGGCGAAGTACGCGCTCACCGGCACACGGCCGATGACGCAGGCCGAGCAGGTCCGGATCATCGGTGAGGCCGCGGGCCGCCCGGCGCGCTGGGAGGAGATCCCGCTCGAAGAAGCACGCGCCGCCATGCTCACGAAGATGCCGGACTTCATCGTCGACACGATGCTGGCCGGATTCCAGGGGTTGGTGACGAAACCGGGCGAGGTCACCTCGACCGTCCAGGACGTCACCGGCAGGCCGGGGCTGGACTTCGAGGTCTGGGCGGCCGATCACGCCGCCGCGTTCCGGTAAGCTCGGGTTCGTGTCGACACCGGTTCATGCCGCGGTGGTCCACTAGCCGCCGTTCCTGACCTTGTCCCCGACGAGCCACGCCCGCGGGGTCTCTTCGCCGCGGGCGGATCCAGGAACGGAAAACATGAACCCCCTGTCCACAAAGGACGGTGGTCGGCGCTGGCTGACCACCGTCGGCACGAAAATGCCCCGGCCCGTCGTCGCCGTCGACGATCGCGTCACCGCCGACGAGGCGTTCCGGCTCGCCGCGTCCGGCACCGGTCTCGCCTGGCACGGCGACTTCCCCGGCGCGCGGAACCTGCTCGCCGCGATGTCCCGGCGGTGCGGTACGGCGGCGGGGAAACCCTTTCGGGACCAGCGGAACCATCGGTCACGCCGGGCGCGGATCCTCGGCAGGCTGCTGGTCCCGCTGGATCCCGGCCATATCCTGCCGTTGCGCCGCGGGCCGGACGTACGCGAGGCCTGCACCGAGGTCTACGGCCCCTCCGAAACCCCGTCGCTGGTGTCCTTGCGCGAGCTGCTGGGTGTCGTCGGCGCGCACGAGTGGCGGGTGAAGGGCGTCGAAATCCCGGCGCTCGGCGCGAAAATCCATCCGCGTCACGGGGTCTTCTCGCCCGTCCGCGGCGAGTACGTCGATCTGGTGGCGAGAACTCCGTTGCCCGCCAAGCGACTGGCGTTCGACATCGGCACCGGTACCGGCGTGCTCGCCGCGGTCCTCGCGCGCCGAGGGGTCGAGCGCGTGGTGGCGACGGACAACGAGCCGCTCGCGCTCGCCTGCGCGCGCGACAACTTCGCACGTCTCGGTCTCGGCGGAATCGAAACTCTCCACGCGGACGTGTTCCCGCCGGGCCGCGCACCGCTGGTCGTCTGCAATCCGCCGTGGCTGCCCGCCAGGGCGCACACCCCGCTCGAACGCGCCGTCTACGACCCGGGAAGCCGCATGCTCAAGGCGTTCCTCGACCGGCTGCCCCGGCACCTCGAACCCGGCGGGGAGGCGTGGCTGATCCTGTCCGACCTCGCCGAACTGCTGGGTCTGCGCACGCGCGAAGAACTCCTCGGCGCGTTCGAGCGGTCCGGCCTCGAAGTCCGGGGCCGGGAGGACATCCGGCCCCGGCATCCACGGGCCGACGCGAAGGAGGTCACCTCTCTGTGGCGGCTCACAAGCCGAGCAGCGCCCGTGCCTGACTGATGAACACGCGGGCGGCGGGGCTGACCGGCCCCTCCGTCCGCCAGGCCAGCGCCAGTTTCGCCCGCAGCCCGGCGGGCCGCGTGATCTCCATGGCGTGCAGTTCCGTGTAATGCGTCGCCAGCGACATCGGCACCACGGCGACGCCGAGCCCGCGCCCGACGAGTTCGGCGACGACGTTCGGGTCGCCCGCCTCCAGGGTCACCCTCGGCTGGGCGCCGTCGGCGAGGAACGCCGCGTCGACGATCGCGCGCATGCCGGTGCCCTTCGGCAGGCTCACCAGGGAACGGCTTTCCAGTTCCGACAGGGTGATCGTGGCCTGCCCGGCGAGCGGATCCTCCGGCCCGGAGACGGCGACGAGCGGCTCGTCGAGGACGACCTCCAGGCCGATCCCCGGCGGCGGCTCGCCGGAGACCCCGATCAGCGCGACGTCGAACCGGCCGTCGGCGACGCCCGCGAGCAGGACGTCGGAGGTCGCCTCGGCGAGCGTGATGTCGACCGCCGGGTGACGCTCGTGGAAACGCGCGAGCAGATCCGGCAGGTTGACCGGGCCACGCGACGACACCATGCCCATCGCGACCTGGCCGCGGACCAGCCCGGTGAGATCGTCGACCGCCTGCCGCACCCCGGCGACGGCGGCGAGCGCGGCCCGCGCGTGCGGGAGCGCGGCGGCGCCGACCTCGGTCAGCCGTACCGCCCTGGCCGACCGGTCGAGCAACGGCTGCCCGAGTTCGCGTTCGAGGCGGCGGATCTGGGCGCTCACTCCGGGCTGCGCGACATGCAGTCGCTCGGCGGCACGGGTGAAGTTCGCTTCCTCGGCCACCGCGACGAAGTATTCGAGCTGGCGCAATTCCATAACGGATGATTCTAGTTGCCAGACAAACCAGATCTTGGACTTCTTGCCGAATCGGGATCACGCTGGTCGTATGACCACGATGCTCCGCTCCGGCGACCCGGACTACGACAACGAACTCGCCGGTTTCCAGACCGCAGTGCCCCGCCGTCCCGACGTCATCGTGCCCGCCGCTTCGGCCGACGACGTCGTCGAGGCCGTCCGTCACGCCGCCGAGCACGACCTCCCGATCGCCGTCCACTCGACGGGGCACGGCGTGGGCGTCCCGTTCGAAGGCGGCGTGCTCGTCACCACCCACCGGATGACCGGGATCCGGATCGACGAAGGGATCGCACGGGTCGAAGCGGGTGTGCGCTGGGGTGCGGTCATCGAAGCGGCCGCGGAGCACGGGCTCGCCCCGCTGAGCGGATCCTTCCCCGGCGTCGGCGTCGTCGGCTACACCCTCGGCGGCGGGTTCAGCCTGCTCAGCCGCAAGTACGGCCTGGCGGCCGACCAGGTGACCGCGATCGAGGTGGTGACCGCCGACGGGGAGCTCCGCCGCGCCACCCCGGACACCGAACGCGACCTGTTCTGGGCGCTGCGCGGCGGCCGCGACAACTTCGGGATCGTCACCGCGCTGGAGTTCCGGCTCGTCCCGGTCACCCGGCTGTACGGCGGCAGCCTGCAGTTCGGCACCGAATCGCTGTCCACGGTGCTCCACGCCTGGCGCGATTGGGCGGCGGACATGCCGCGCGAGATGACGTCGTCGCTGGGCATGGTCCCGATGCCGGATCTGCCGATGGTGCCCGAACCGCTGCGCGGGCAGCACGTCGCGCAGATTCGGGTCGCCTATCTGGGTGATCCCGCCGAGGGCGAGCGCCTCGTCGCCCCGCTGCGCGCCGCCGCCCCCGTACTGGGTGACACGCTCGCCGAGCTCCCGTTCACCGAATCGGGCAAGATCGCGAACGAGCCGCCCTTCCCGCACGGTTACCGCGCCGACAACGCCACCGTGTCCGAGCTCAACGACGCGATGCTCGACGCGATCCTCGAACACGCCGGCCCCGACGCCCCGGTGCCGACCGTCCTCCTGCTGGACCTGCTCGGCGGCGCGCTGACCGACGTACCCGAGCACCCCGGCGTCGGCTGGGACCGTGAAGCGAGCTTCACCGTCCGGGCCCTGTCCGTCGTGGACCACGCTTCGATCGCCGAGATCAGGAGCGCGCACGCGAAGCTGTTCGACGCGTTGAAGCCCTGGTCGACCGGCAAACTGCTGACCTTCGTCTACGGCGAGAGCGGCGCGGGCGAGGAAGCGTCCAAGGTGTACTCCCCGGCCGATCTGCGGCGGCTCGCCGAGGTCAAGGCGGCCGTCGACCCGGCGAACCGGTTCCGGCTCACGCATAACGTCGAACCCGCGCGTGACGCTGGGTGATCTTCGAAAACCGCTGGTAGGACGCCTCGACACGGGGCGAAGGCGCAGTGAACGGCCCCCGTATACTTCCGGGCCGATACCGCCATTAGGGGGCACTGTGCGCACTTTGGACCATGACGAGTTCCTCGCCATGCGTCGGTTCCCCGCGCTCGACGGCCTGCGGGCGATCGCGGCGACCATCGTGATCCTCTTCCACTTCGCGGGTCCGAAGTGGAGCTGGTTGTCCGGCTGGGTCGGTGTCTACATCTTCTTCGTGCTGTCCGGTTTCCTGATCACGACGCTGCTGCTGCGTGAACAGGACCGGACCGGCCGGATCTCGCTTTCGGCCTTCTACGTGCGGCGCGCGTTCCGGATCCTGCCGCCGTACCTCGTGATCCTCGGCGGGATCATCGTGTTCGTGTGCCTGCGCGGGGAGTTCTTCACCCGCGAGTTCCCGCACGCGCTGAAGTACTACCTGACCTTCTTCAACGAGTTCTTGCCCGGCAGCAAGCCGGACGGCGCCGACAACTTCTTCAGCGGCTCGTGGACGCTGGGCATCGAGGAGAAGTTCTACCTGGTCTGGCCGTTCCTGCTGGTGGTCGCCGGCGCGGTCGGGCTGGCCGCGGCGTGGCGCAAGCTCACGCTGGCGTTCGCCGCGTTCGCGCTGATGGCCGGGCTGGTCGGGGTCACCAGCGGCTGGGTGCTCAACGGGCCGCAGGTGCCGATCTACCGGTCGACCGTGCACTACGCGATCCTGCTGATCGGCTGCGTGCTGGCGATCGCGATGCACTACCGCCGGTCCTACGCGGTGCTCAAACCGCTGACCCACCCGCTCGCGGCGATCCCGGTGCTCGGCGCCTTCGCGGTACTGCACGTCAACATGGAAAGCCTGTGGTGGCAGACCGGCAGCAACCTCGGGCTGCTGATCGCGTACGGCCTGCTTTCGGCGATGTTACTGGTCGTGCTCATCTCGCCTGGGCCGCTTCGCTGGCTGTTGGCCACGAAGGTGATGCGGTTCGTCGGTGAGCGCTCGTACTCGCTCTACCTGCTGCAGGGCCCGGTGCATTTCGCGGTGGTCGAGGCGATCCCGCCGCTGGGCGAGCACCGGATGATCAGCGCGCTGACCGTGTTCGCGGTCGGGCTCGCGATCGCGGACCTGATCCACCGCTGGGTCGAGCAGCCGATGATCCTCACCGGCAAGAAGCTGATCGCGCGCCGCCAGGAGCGCAAGGCACTGCGTGCGGCCGAGGCCGAACTCAAGCGCCCGGAAGCCGTCGAAGCCCCCAGCGGCGCGCGGTGAATCAGCGGGCGATCGTGACGATCGGGATCACCCGGTCGGTCTTCTTCTCGTAGTCGGCGAAGCCCGGCATCAGGCTGACCATCTTCGCGTAGAGACGGTCGCGCTCGGCGCGGTCCACGACGGTCGCGGTCGCGTCGAACTTCTCCGTGCCGACCTCGATGGTGACCTTCGGGTTCGCCAGGATGTTGTGGTACCAGGCCGGGTTCTTGTCCGCTCCGGCGTACGACGCGGCGACGACGTACTTACCGTCCTCCTCGGCGTACGCGAGCGGCGACGTGCGAGGCTCGCCGCTCTTCGCCCCGATGGTGGTGAGGAGCAGCAGCGAACCGCCCTCGAACGGGCCGCCCACCTTCCCCCCGTTCTCGCGGAACTCCTTGATGATGTTCTTGTTCCAGTCGAGCGCTTCGGACAAGTTTCCTCCAGTGTCGATCTTCTCGATACCGAGGCTACTCAGCGCGTCGAGAATTCCCGCGGCCACTTGCCGAGCCTGTGTCTCTCCGGGGCACCGCTTGGCCCCGGCGCCGAACGGACGGTTCGTCAGGTCCACCTCGACCACCTCACCGCCGACCCACCGCCGGGTGATCCGGACCGGCGGATCCTCACGCAGGACCCGGTCGAGCAGAGCTTCGACGTCCTCGCCGGGCCGGCGGGCGGCCAGTGCCTTGCCGAGCAGCTTGGCTGTCGCGTCACAGGCCTGCACCAGGAGCCCGATCCGCGCGGCCGTCCGCTCGTCGGCGGCACCGCAGGTTTCGACCAGCCGCCGCATGGCCTCCTCGGCGCCGGTCCCGATCTCCGTATGCGGATGGTAAGCGCCGGAAACCTTGGCGATGTCGCGGGAAACGTCCGGCAGGCCGAGCTCGGCGGCCAGCACGGCCACCGGGACCGTCCACACGGTCCGCTCCACCGGCCCGTCCCGCATTTCCCTGGCGAGCGCGAAAGCCTTGTCCCGCAGGGATCGCATCGGAGCGAGCTCGGCCAGCACCAGCGCCCGCCGTCGCGCGTGGTCCTCCGGGCGGCTGAACCGGGCGACGTTCGCCCGCAACCACCGGACACCACCCGGCTCGACGTCCTGGGGCACCGGCGGGACAGGGGCTTCGATCAGGGGATCCTCCATACCGTGACGCTAAGTGCGGAACGCTTCGGTCACGGCCGAAACATGAGCACGACGTCGTTGTTATGGTGACCGGGTGACGGCCGTGTCGGAGGCAACCGAAGTCGACGGCGCGGGGCGGACGGCGCAACCGCGCCAGCTCATCGTGACCGTGTACGGCCTCTATTCGCGTGGCGAGGGCGGCTGGCTCTCCGTCCGTTCCCTGATCGACCTGCTGGCGGGTGTGGACGTCGAGGAACCGGCCGTCCGGTCGTCGATCTCCCGGCTGAAACGGCGCGGGATCCTGTCCGCGGTACGCCGGAACGGGGCCGCGGGGTACGAGCTCTCCGAAACCGCGCTGGCGATCCTGCGCGAAGGGGACGAGCGGATCTTCCGCCGCGAACGCGCCACTCCAGGCGACGGCTGGTTGCTCGCGGTGTTCTCCGTCCCGGAAGCCGAACGGCACAAAAGGCATGTTCTTCGCACGCAACTCGCCCGGCTCGGCTTCGGGACCGCGTCGTCCGGGGTCTGGATCGCGCCCGCCCATCTGCGCGACGCGACCTCCGACATGCTGCGACGGCTCGAACTCGAGGGATACGCCGACCTCTTCCACGCCGAGCACCTCGCGTTCGGCGACGTGCGGGAGAAGGTCCGCGACTGGTGGGACCTCGATCAGCTCGAGTCGCTGTACACCGCCTTCCTCGACGAGCACTTGGCCGCGCTGCGGCGGTGGCAGCGGCGTAAGACCACGGACGAGGCCGAAGCGTTCGCCGATTACGTCCGTGTGCTGACCGACTGGCGGCGGCTGCCCTACCTCGACCCCGGTCTGCCCGCCGAACTGCTGCCTCCCGGCTGGGCGGGTATCCGGGCGGCGGACCTGTTCTTCACGCTGCACGCGAGGCTGGGCGAGGCCGCGGCCGCGCACGTCTCGCGCACCCTGCTTTAAACGACCGCGAAGCCCTGCACCTCCACCAGCGCCTCCTCGTCCCACAGCCGGCTGACGCCGATCCCCGCCATCGCGGGGTACTCGCTCCCGGCCAGCCGTTTCCACACCGCGCCGATCTCGCGCGCGTGGGCGCGGTAATCGTCCATGTCGACGATGTAGACGGTCACGCTGCACAGGTCCGACGGCGCGCCGCCCGCCGCGCGCAACGCGGTGAGCAGATTGGACAGCGCGCGTTCGAACTGCTCGACCACGCCGTCGCCGACGATGCGGTTCTCCTCGTCCAACGCCGTCTGACCGGCGAGGAAGACGAATCTCCCGGTCGCGGCGACGGCGTGCGAGAAGCCGGAGGGGCGGCCGAGCTCTGGCGGGTTGATGCGCTCCATACGGGTCAGCATATCCCGTATCGTTGACGGTCGTACATACCACGACATACCCTGAGCGACGTGCGTATCGCGGTGTTAGGCGGCGGCCCGGCGGGGCTCTACTTCGCCACGCTGGCGAAACAGCTCCATCCCGACCACGAGATCACCGTCTGGGAGCGCAACGCGCCCGACGACACCTTCGGGTTCGGGGTGGTGTTCTCCGACGAGACCCTCGGCGGGATCGAACACGCCGATCCGGTGATCCACGCCGCCATGCGCCGCGAGTTCGCGCGCTGGGACGACATCGACGTCCACTTCCGCGGCACGGTGCACACCTCGGGCGGGCACGGGTTCGCCGCGATGAGCCGCAAACGGCTGCTCGGCATCCTCCAGGAACGCTGCGCGGAACTCGGCGTGGACGTCCGTTTCCGCACCGAGGCGCCGAGCGCGGCCGAGGCGAGCGCCGAGTACGACCTCGTCGTCGCGGCGGACGGCGTCAACTCCCCGACTCGCAACGCCTTCGCCGAGAGCTTCCGCCCGAACCTCCAGACCCGGCGCTGCAAGTACATCTGGCTCGGCACGGATCTCGTGTTCGACGCCTTCAAGTTCTACGTGCTGGAAACCCCGCACGGGATCATGCAGATCCACGGCTACCCGTACAGCGACACCGCGAGCACGTTCATCCTGGAACTGCACGAGGACGTCTGGCATCGCGCGTTCGGCGAGATCGCCGCGACCTCGCTGGCGCCGGGTGAAAGCGACGAGAAGTCCATCGAGGTCATCCGCGAGCTGTGCGCGGACGTCCTCGGCGGCCACCAGGTGTTCGCCAACAACTCCAAGTGGACCGCGTTCGCCACCGTGCGCTGCGCGAGCTGGCGGCACGAGAACGTCGTCCTGCTCGGTGACGCCGCGCATACGGCGCACTTCTCCATCGGCTCCGGCACGAAACTCGCCATGGAGGACGCGCTCGCGCTGGCCGCCTGCCTGCACGAGCAGTCCGATATGGACAGTGCGCTGGAAGCCTACGAAGCCGAGCGCCGCCCCGTCGTCACCTCCACCCAGCGTGCCGCACAGGCGAGCCTGGAGTGGTTCGAGAACATGGGTCAGTACACCCACCAGGATCCAGCGCAGTTCGCGTTCAACATCCTCACCCGCAGCCGCCGCGTCACCTACGACAACCTCCGGCTGCGCGATCCCGAGTTCGCCGCCGAACTGGACACCTGGTTCGCGTCCACTTTGGACTCCGACGTCCGGCCGCCGATGTTCCAGCCGTTCCGGATCGGGAACCTCGACCTGCCGAACCGTGTCGTCGTCTCGCCGATGGACATGTACTCCTCCGAAGACGGCGTCCCGACCGATTTCCACCTGGTACATCTGGGAAGCAAGGCGCTCGGGGGCGCCGGGCTGGTGATGACGGAGATGGTCTGCGTCTCCGAAACCGGCCGCATCACCCCGGGTTGCGGCGGCCTGTACACCGAGGAACAGGAGCGCGCCTGGGCGCGGGTGACCGACTTCGTCCACGGCCACACCCCGGCGCGCATCGGTGTCCAGCTGGGGCATTCGGGACGCAAGGGCTCGACGAAACTGATGTGGGACGGCATCGACCAGCCGCTCCCCGAGGGCAACTGGGAGATCTGCGCCCCGTCCGCGATCCCGTACAGCACGGCGAATCAGACCCCGCGCGAGCTCACGATCCCTGAGCTACAAGAGATCCGTGACCAGTTCGCTGCGTCCGCCCGAGCCGCCGCGCGCGCCGGGTTCGACCTCCTCGAACTCCACTGCGCGCACGGCTACCTCCTGTCGTCGTTCCTGTCGCCGCTGACCAACCGGCGGACCGACGAGTACGGCGGTTCGCTGGAGAACAGGCTGCGTTTCCCGCTCGAAGTCTTCGACGCCGTCCGCGCGGCCTGGCCCGCGGAGCGGCCGATGACGGTCCGCATCTCCGCGACCGACTGGTACGAAGGCGGGATCGACGTCGACGACGCCGTCGAGATCGCCCGCGCGTTCGCCGAGCACGGCGCGGACGGCATCGACGTGTCGACCGGCCAGGTCGTCAGCGAAGAGAAACCCGAGTACGGCCGCAGTTACCAGACGCCGTACGCGGACCGGATCCGCAACGAGATCGGGCGCGAGTACGGGATCGCGGTGATCGCCGTCGGCGCGATCTCGTCCTACGACGACGTCAACTCGCTGATCCTGGCGGGCCGCGCGGATCTGTGCGCACTCGGCAGGACCCACCTTTACGATCCACAATGGACATTGCACGCCGCCGCCGAGCAGGGCTATCCGATGCCGTGGCCGAAGCAGTTCGCGGCGGGCAGCCGGAAACCGCAGGGCGGCCGGACCGACGGGCCGAAACCGCGGCTGGAACTGCTGCGCTCGGGCGAAACCGGCACCGCGCACGCCCGCTGGCGACCTGGGAGCGATCGATGACCGCCTTTGCACTGAGCCCCGAACAGCAGGCCTTCGCCGACGAGGTCCGGCGGCTGGGTGCCGAAAAGCTCCGCCCGCTGGCCGAATCCGGCACCGAAGGCGCGGTGAACCGGCCCCTGCTCAAGGAAATGGGCGCGCTAGGCCTGCTCTCCCGGCTGTTCCCCGGCGTTGACGGCGGCAGCCCGAGCCGAGAGGCCGCCGCGACGGATCTCTGCATCCTGAGGGAATCCCTGGCCAGCCAGAGCACCGAGGCCGAGACGGCGTTGGCACTACAGGGTTTGGGCACCTATCCGGTACTTCAGTCCGGGCAGGACTCGCAAGTCTCGAAGTGGGTCCCCGCCGTGGCCGCGGGTGACGCCGTCGCCGCCTTCGCGCTCACCGAGCCGAACGCGGGCTCGGACGCGGCGGCACTGGAGCTCGCCGCCGAGCCCGACGGCGACGGCTGGCGCCTCACCGGCGAGAAGATGTGGATCTCCAACGCCCCCGAGGCCGATTTCTACAGCGTTTTCGCCCGCACCACGCCGGAAGCGGGCTCGCGCGGCGTCTCCGCTTTCGTCGTCCCCGCCGACCGCGCCGGGTTGTCGGGCGAGCATCTCGACCTCGTCAGCCCGCATCCCATCGGCACCCTGGTCTTCGACGGCGTCCGCGTGGAACGGGACGAGCTGCTCGGCGAACAGGACCGCGGCTTCGGCGTGGCGATGCGGACCCTGGACCTGTTCCGGCCGAGCGTCGGCGCGTTCGCCGTCGGGATGGCGCAGGCCGCGCTCGACGCCGCCGTCGCCCACGCCCAGGCTCGCGTGGCGTTCGGCGGACCGTTGCTGAAGCAGCAGACCGTGGCGCACACCCTCGCCGAAATGGCGACCCGCACCGAGGCGTCGCGTCTGCTGGTCTACGCCGCGGCCGCCGCCTACGACGCGGGTGAGCGGAACCTCGCGGGCCGCGCCGCGATGGCGAAACTGTTCGCCACCGAGACCGCGCAGTACGTCGTCGACTCGGCCGTGCAGATCCACGGCGCGCGGGCGCTGCGGCGAGGCCATCTGCTCGAACACCTCTACCGCGAGGTCCGCGCGCCGCGGATCTACGAAGGCGCGTCCGAAGTGCAGCGGACGATCATCGCGCGATCGCTGACTTCTTCCTGACCGGGCGGCGATCGAGATACCACTGCGTGGCGAACAGGACCAGCGTCATGCTCAGCCAGGCCGTGATCGCGGCGACCGACTGGGTCAAGGCGAGTTCGCTGCCGCCGAACGTGGTCTCCAGCTGCGGTTGCAGCGTGATCAGCGCGATCGGCCCGACCACCCGGCTCACGATGATCGACATGGTCAGCGCGAAACTGCGGATCATCCAGCGCCGGTGATCGCCGAACCGGCGTTGCCTCGCCGCGCGCCAGCCGGCGAACGTGCACGCCAGCCACAGCACCCCGGCCAGGACGTTGGCCACCCGCGTCGCCGGGCCGAACGGGCTCATCGCGCCGACGGTCAGGGCCAGCAAACCCGCCGGGAGCACCCCGGCGAAGACGTACACCCGGCCGATCTTCCGGTGCACCGCCGGGTACTTCGCCCGGAACCACGGCCAGATCTGGAGCAGCGCGCCGACCATCGCGATCGAGCCGAACAGCACGTGCGCCGCGAGGAACCAGTAGTGCGACGTGAACCCGGGCGGCTGCGGAACCCGCGACTGCGCCGGGTCCATCGCCAGATACGGCGGCATGGAGAAGGCCAGGAACACCACGACGACGACGGCCATGGGGCCGACCCACGGCCTTCGCCACCACGATTTCCGTGGCGCCGCCTCCCCATGGTCACGTTGCTCGAGCCTGACGGTCATCACTGTCCCCCACGTATTCCGGTAGCGGCAAAAGACTTTCCGCTGCCGAACCTAGGACGCGGGTCCACCGGGAAGAATGGAGCGGACCGCCGGTTCGAGGGTGGAGCTGGCCCTACCGCCGTCCGCCGCGCACCCGCTCGACGATGTCGCGGTACGCCAGCCCGCTCTGTTTGATCGTCCGCGCCTGCGTCTCGCGGTCGACCCGCACCAGGCCGAGCCGTTTCGCGTAGCCGTACGCCCATTCGAAACTGTCCAAAAAGGACCAGGCGAAATAACCGCGGACGTCCGCGCCCGCCCGCCGCGCGGCGGCCGTGGCGGCGATATGCGCGGACAGGTACTCGGCGCGGTCGTCGTCGCGGACGAAGCCGGTCTCGTCGGGAACGTCGGTGAACGCCGCGCCGTTCTCGGTGACGTAAAGCGGCAGGCCCGGATAGTCGCGGCTGATCCGGACGAGCAGTTCGGTGAGCTTGTGCGGCAGGATCTCCCAGCCCAGCGCCGTCGACGGGGCCCCGAACGGGACCTTGCGGAACGCGGGCATCCCGAAGTGCTCGACCGGGTTCCCGTTCTCCTCCACCCCGGAATACCTCGTCCCGAAGTAGTAGTCGACGCCGAGGAAATCGAGCGGGGCCGCGATGATCGACGGATCCCACGGCTCCGACGGCAGGCGGATGCCCTGCCGCGCGAGGGTCTCGAGCACGTCTTCCGGGTACCGGCCGTGGACGAGCGCGTCGAGGTAGAACCGCGTCCCGAGCCCGTCCTCGAAGCGAGCGGCGGCCCGGTCGGCCTCGCTCGGGGTGGCCGGGTCGGCGGTGCTCAGGTTGAGCGTGATGCCGAACTCGGTCCCTGGTGGCGCGAGTTCCCGCATCCGCCGCACGGCGAGGCCGTGGCCGAGCAGCAAATGATGCGCCGCCGCCATCCCCGCCTTCGGGTCCCGGCGGCCGGGCGCCATCACCCCGTGGACGTACCCGTGCATGGCCGTGCACCACGGTTCGCTCAGCGTCGTCCAGTGGCGCACCCGGTCGCTCAGCCGCTCGAACACGAGCATCGCGTAGTCGGCGAACCGGACGGCGGTGTCGCGCGCGGGCCAGCCGCCCGCGTCTTCGAGGTGCTGCGGCAGATCCCAGTGGTACAGCGTCAGCCAGGGATCGATGCCGTTGTTGAGCAGTTCGTCGACCAGCCGGTCGTAGAAGGCGATCCCTGCCGGGTTGACGCCGCCGCGCCCACGCGGCTGCACACGGGGCCACGAAACGGAGAACCGGTAGGTGTCGACGCCGAGTTCCTTGAGCAGTGCGACGTCGGCGGGCATCCGGTGGTAGTGATCGCAGGCGACTTCGCCGGTGTCACCATTGTCGACCGACCACGGGGACCGGGCGTAGGTGTCCCAAATGGACGGTGTTCGTCCGTCTTCCTCGACCGCGCCTTCGACCTGGTACGCCGAGCTGCCGACACCCCACCGGAAGTCCGGCGGCAAGCCGCCGATGAGCTCGTCGTCCCCCGTCATGACCCCTCGTCCCCCTTATTTCACCAGTTGATACATGGCGGAGGCTAAGGTCGTGGGGCATCCTGGAAAGGTCCGCCGCCACAAGATGGGTATCCGCATGCCTGCCAAGCGCACCACCGTCCGTGACCTGCGGCGGCACAACCGTTCCCTCCTGTTGTCGAAACTCTACTTCGACGGCCCGCTCAGCCGCCACGAATTGAGCGGTCTGACCGGTTTGAGCGCCGCGACCGTCAGCAACGTGACCGCCGAACTCGGTGAAGAACGCCTCATCACCGAGGCCGGGCTGGTCGACTCCGACGGCGGCAGGCCGCGCGTCCTGCTCCGCGTCGACCCGGCGTACGGGCATGTCGCCGGCGTCGACATCGGCGAGACCGGCGTGAAGGTCGAACTGTTCGACCTCACCATGAACCGGCTCGCCTCCGTCGAGCACCCGCTCGCCTCGCCCCGGCCGGACGCGGCCGCGGCGGTCACCCAGGTGGCTTCCGGGCTCCGGGAGGTGATCACGGAATCGGGTATCGACGAAGCGACCGTGCTCGGTGTCGGCGTCGGCGTCCCCGGCACCGTCCAGCAGGGTGAAGCGCTGCGCGTGCACGCGCCCACCATCGGCTGGAAGGAGGTCCCGCTCACCGACCTCCTGCGCGCGGAAGGCGTTGAGCTGCCGTTGTTCGTGGACAACGGCGCGAAAACCCAGGGGCAGGGCGAAATGTGGTTCGGTGCCGGCCGCGGCGCGCGGCACGCGGTGATCGCCCTGATCGGGTCCGGCGTCGGCGCGGCCGTGGTCACGGACGGCACCACCTACCGGGGCTCCACCAGCAGTGCGGGTGAATGGGGCCACACGACGATCGTCTACGGCGGGCAGGAATGCCGCTGCGGATCACGCGGCTGCCTGGAGTCCTACGTCGGCGCGGAGGGCGTCCTCGCCAGGTATCGCAAGACGCGCGGCGGGAAGGCCTCGGACGAGGACGAGCAGACGCGGTTCGCCGCCCTGCTGGAGTCGGCGCGCAAGTCCAAGACCGCGGCCAAGGTGCTGGAAGAGACCGCGGGCTATCTCGGCGCCGGCATCGGCGATTTGATCAACCTGTTCAACCCGGAGCGGATCGTGCTGGGCGGCTGGGCCGGGCTGGCGCTCGGCGAGAAGTACCTGCCCGAGATCCGCCGGGTGGCGGGCGAGCACGCGCTGGCGCACGTGTTCGACCAGACCGAGATCGAGCTCGGACAGCTCGGCCCGGACGCGGTCGCCATAGGAGCCGCCACCCTCCCGGTCGCCGCCCTCCTGGAGCAAGGCGCGGACCCGCGCACGGCCGGGTCGAAACGGGGCACGGCCGCCTGACCTTAATTCGAGGCTGAAAAATACGTCTTGTCGCAGTGGTAGAGACCATGCATACTTTGTTGTCAGGCACAACAAAGTAGTTCTCTGCCTGCGAAGAGAGGCGACAACGATGTCCATCTCCTCCCGTTTTCGCTGGGCGGCGCTCCTCGCCGCCGGCGTCCTGCTCGGCTCACTCCCGGCCACCGCCCAGGCTCCGGCTTCCGAGGCCGCGGTCACGGCCGCGACCTTCACCGACGACTTCACCGGCCCCGCCGGTGCGGGTATCGACACGTCGAAGTGGCATTTCGAGACCGGCGACAACGTCAACAACCACGAGCGGCAGTGGTACACGTCCGGGACGAACAACGCGGCGCTCGACGGCCAGGGCAACCTGGTCATCACCGCGAAGAAGGAGAACCCGGGCAACTACAACTGCTGGTACGGGCGCTGCGAATACACCTCGGCGCGGCTATCCACGCAGGGCCAGTTCACCCAGACGTACGGCCGGTTCGAAGCGCGGATGAAACTGCCGCGCGGGCAGGGGATGTGGCCCGCGTTCTGGATGCTCGGCGCCGACATCGGCAACGTCGGCTGGCCCAACAGCGGCGAGATCGACATCATGGAGAACGTCGGCTTCGAGCCGAACACGGTGCACGGCACCCTCCATGGCCCCGGTTACTCGGGCGCGGGCGGCATCGGCGCGGCCTACAACGGCCCCAACTTCTCCGACGACTTCCACACCTACGCCGTCGACTGGGCGCCGAACCAGATCAAGTGGTACGTGGACGGCAACCTCTACCAGACCCGAACCCCCGCCGACCTCAACGGCAACCGCTGGGTCTTCGACCATCCCTTCTACCTGATCCTGAACCTCGCCGTCGGCGGCTACTGGCCCGGCGACCCGAACTCCAGCACGGTCTTCCCGCAGCGTCTCGTCGTCGACTACGTGCACGTCACTTCCAGCGAGACCGCCGGGCGCACCGGGCGGATCACCGGTATCGGCGGCAAATGCGTCGACGTCGCGGGCGCGAACACCGCCAACGGCACCCCGATCCAGATCACCGACTGCAACGGCAACGCCGCGCAGAACTGGACCATCGGCGGCGACGGCACGATCCGCGCGCTCGGCAAGTGCATGGACGTCTCCGGCGGCGGGACCGCGGACGGCACGGCCGTGCAGCTGTGGGACTGCAACGGATCCGGCGCGCAGAAATGGGCGATCAGTGGTGCGCGCGACATCGTGAACCCGCAGGCGAACAAGTGCCTCGACGCCACCGGAAACAGCTCCGCGAACGGAACGAGACTCCAGATCTGGACCTGCGGCGGTGGCGCGAACCAGAAGTGGACGACGCCGTGAAGCGGCTGCCGTTGCTCGGCGCCGCGGTGATCGCGGCGGCCACGCTCGTCGCGACCCCGGCGCGAGCCGCCGGGGAAACCGTGAACATCTGGCTCACCACCACGAACGACTCGCGCGGGGTGAACGTCACGCGCGGGCTCCAGCAGCAGTCACCGGTCACCTTCGCCGCGGGCACGGGGACCGGCCAGCAGACCATCACCGTCGACGAGAACACGACGTACCAGCAGTTCGAGGGCGCGGGCGCGTCGTTCACCGACACCGCGGCGTGGCTGATGAAGGGCAGCGGCGCGTTGTCGCAGGCGACCCGCGACGAGACCATGCGGAAGCTGTTCGATCCCGTTTCGGGGATCGGTGTCAACTTCATCCGCAACCCGCTCGGTTCCTCGGATCTGGCGCGGTTCAGCTACTCGTTCGACGATCTCCCCGCCGGGCAGACCGATCCGAGCCTGGCGAAGTTCTCGATCGGCCACGATCTCGACAGCATCCTGCCGCTGACCAAGCAGGCGCGAGAGATCAATCCGGCGACCAAGGTGATGGCGTCGCCGTGGAGCGCGCCGCCGTGGATGAAGGACAACGGGAACTTCAAACTGGGCTGGCTGAAGGCCGAGTACTACCCGGTCTATGCGCAGTACTTCGTCAAGTACATCCAGGCGTACCAGGCGCAGGGAGTGCCGATCCATTACGTGTCGGTGCAGAACGAGCCGACCTGCTGCGCGAGCTATCCGTCGATGAACTGGAACGGTACGGGTCTCCAGTACTTCACGAAGACGAACCTGCTGCCCGCGCTTCGTTCCTCGGGACTGTCCACAAAGGTCCTCGCGCTGGACTGGAACTGGGACAAGTACGCGGAATTCGGCGCTCCCACGATGGACGACGCGTCGATCCGCGACGACCCGAACTTCGGCGGGATGGCCTGGCACGGCTACGGCGGCGACGTCGCCCAGCAGACCGCGGTGCACAACCAGTACCCGAACGTGCCCGCGTACAGCACGGAGCATTCGGGCGGGACGTGGGTGAGTCATCAGCAGGCCGAAGACATGGCGAACATCGTCGACTACACGCGGAACTGGAGCAAGAGCTTCATCAAGTGGAGCCTCGCGGTGGACCAGAACATGGGGCCGCACAACGGCGGCTGCGGCACGTGCACGGGCCTCATCACCGTCCACAATGGAGATTCGCGGCACGGGCAGGTCGACTACACCGTCGAGTACTACACGATGGGTCACCTGACGAAGTTCGTGAAGCCGGGCGCGTACCGGATCTCGTCCAACGACAACTCCGCGGTGCGTAACGTCGCTTGGAAGAACCCGGACGGGTCGAAGGCGCTGATCGCGTACAACACCAGCGGCGCGAGCCAGAACGTGCGCGTCAACTGGGGCGGGCAGTCCTTCACGTATACCCTGCCCGCTTCGACGTCGGCGACGTTCACGTGGTCGGGGACGCAATCGGGCGGCGGCGTCCGCACCGGCGCGATCACCGGGCTCGGCGACAAATGCGTCGACGTCGCCGGGGCGAACAGCGCCAACGGGACGGCGGTGCAGCTGTACGACTGCAACGGTTCGGGCGCGCAGCAGTGGTCGTTCCAGTCGGACGGCACGGTGCGGGCGCTGGGCAAATGCCTCGACGTCACCGGGATGTCCACGGCGGACGGCGCGCCGCTGCAACTGTGGGACTGCGCGGGCGGACCGAATCAGCGATGGGCGGCCAATGCCTCACGCGACCTGGTGAACTCCGGTTCGGGGAAATGCCTGGACGCCACCGGGAACTCCTCGGCCAACGGCACCCGGCTCCAGATCTGGTCCTGCACCGGCGCCGCCAACCAGAAGTGGGTCACCCCCTAGCCCCGTCTCGCGTTTAGTCCTCTGAATGCGGTGGTTCGCACCCCGAACTACCGCATTCAGAGGACTAAACGCGTCAGGGGGTGCGCTCGGCGTAGGCCTCGACCAGTTGGTTTTCGGCGTCGGTGAGGTACTGCGCGAGGAGCTTTTCGGCGCCAAGGCCGTCGCCTGCCTCGATACGCTCGAGGATCTCCGCGTTGCGCTTGAGGTACGGCTCGTGGAAGCGCCGCGGGTCGGCCATCATGTGGAACACCAGCCGCAGCTCGGCGAGGATGCCGCGCATCAGCTCGTCGATCCGTTCGCTGCCGCTCAGCTCGGCGATCGCCGAATGGAACCGGATGTTCGCGGTGCCGAGGTCTTGCCAACGTTCACTCCGCTCGGCGACCCTGCCGTCCTCGACGAGACGCGCGAGCTTCCCGAACGTCGGCGGCTTCTCCGTCACCGCCCGCACCGCGGAGCACTCGACGACCTTGCGAACCTTGTAGAGGTCGACGACGTCCTCGACCGGCAGCACCCGCACGAAGACACCGCGGTTGAGCTCGTGGGTCAGCAGGCGTTCGTGCGTGAGCAGGCGGAACGCCTCGCGCAGTGTGTTGCGGGAGACGCCGAGCGCCGAGCCGATGTCCTGCTCCGACAGCCGGACGCCGGGCAGGAAGAAGCCTTCCGCGATACGCGTGCGGAGGACGCCCGCGACCCGTTCGGCCGTACTGGTCCGGCTGATCATGCCGCGATCCGCCTCGAGTCCTTCTACCGAGGCAGGACCACCCTCCGCGATCGTCACGTGACCGATCCTACCTAGACACAAGAGGCTCAGCCAAGGATCCCCTTGTGGAATTGTTGAACAATACCTACAGTGGCTAACCATGTGACCCGTGCCACCCTGAGATTCACCCTCTGGAGGTGCCGATGAACGCGACAGCCACTACCGAAGACACACGCCCCTTCGCCTGGTTCCGCACGCTCGGTTCGCGAGGCCGCCGGGCCTTCGTCGGCGCGTTCGGCGGATACGGGCTCGATTCGTTCGACTACCAGACCCTGCCGCTGGGCCTTGCCGCGATCACCGCCTACTACGGCCTCTCCGGCGGCGAGGCGGGCCTGCTCGGCACCACGACGCTGGTGGTTTCGGCGATCGGCGGGATCGGCGCGGGAATTCTGGCCGACCGCATCGGCCGCGTTCGCACCCTCCAGCTCACCATCGCGATGTACACGATCTTCACCGTGCTCTGCGGGTTCGCGCCGAACTTCGAGACGCTCCTGGTCTTCCGCGCCCTGCAGGGCCTCGGCTTCGGTGGCGAATGGGCCGCCGGCGCCGCGCTGGTGGCGGAGTACTCGCAGGCGAAGTACCGCGGCCGCACGGTCGCCTTCGTGCAGAGCGCGTGGGCGGTCGGCTGGGCGCTCTCGGTCGTCGTCTACACCGTCGTCTTCAGTATCTGGAGCCCGGACATCGCCTGGCGGGTCATGTTCTGGACCGGCGTCATCCCCGCGCTGCTGGTGCTGTGGGTCCGCCGCAACGTCCAGGACGCGCCCGTCGCCGAAGCGGCCCGCGCCACGAAGAAGGAACGCGGTTCGCTGGCGGGCATCTTCAAACCGGACCTGCTGCGCACGACGTTCTTCGCCGCGCTCCTCGCCACCGGTGTCCAGGGCGGCTACTACACCCTCGCGACCTGGCTGCCCAGCTACCTCAAGACCACCCGCGGCCTCACCGTCATCGGGACCGGTGGCTATCTCGCGTTCCTGATCTCCGGCGCGTTCATCGGGTACGTCACCGGCGGCTATCTCACGGACCTCTTGGGGCGCAAGAAGACGTTTCTGCTGTTCTCGGTGCTGTCGGCGGGTCTCATCGTCGCGTACACGCAGATCCCGGCGGGCGCGAACACACTCGTGCTGTTCCTCGGCTTCCCGCTCGGGTTCTCGATGTCCGCGATCTTCAGCGGGTTCGGCGCCTTCCTCGCCGAGCTGTACCCGTCGGCGCTGCGCGGGACCGGGCAGGGCTTCACCTACAACCTCGGCCGGGCCATCGGCGCCACCTTCCCCGCCGTGGTCGGTTTCCTCGGCGCGGGCGGCGCGATGGTGTTCGGCGCGGTCGGCTACGGCATCGCCGTACTGGCGCTGCTCGGCCTGCCCGAGACTCGCGGCCGCGAACTTCTGTGACCACAATCGGAAGAGGAGGCACCGCGATGACCACCTTCGACGAACCGGCGACGTTGTCCCCCGGCGAGGCCCGCGCCCTGTTCCGCGCGGGCACGGCCCGCCCGACCACCGGCTGGGCGAACGGCTTCACCCAGACCAACCTGATCGCCGTCCCCGAGGACTGGGCCTACGACGTCCTGCTGTTCTGCCAGCGGAACCCGCAGCCCTGTCCGGTGCTCGACGTCAGCGATCCCGGCGACCCGGCGACGCGGCTGGCGCCCGGCGCGGATCTGCGCACCGACCTGCCGCGGTACCGCGTGTGGCAGAACGGCGCGCTGTCCGGCGAACTCACGGACGCGAGCGGGCTGTGGCGCAGCGACATGGTCGCGTTCTCGATCGGCTGCAGCTTCACCTTCGAATCGGCGCTGGCCGCGAAGGGCATCCCGTTGCGGCACGTCGACCAGGGCCGCAACGTGGCGATGTACGTGACGAACCGCGAATGCGTCCCGGCCGGGCGCCTGCACGGCCCCATGGTCGTCTCGATGCGGCAGATCCCCGAAGACCGCGTGGACGACGCCGTGCGCATCACCCGCGGGATGCCCGCCGTGCACGGTGCGCCGGTGCACATCGGCGACCCGGGCGCGCTCGGCATCACCGATCTCGGCAAGCCCGATTTCGGCGACCCGGTCGACGCGGAACCCGGTGACGTGCCGGTGTTCTGGGCGTGCGGCGTGACCCCGCAGGCGGCGCTGATGGCCTCGCGGCCACCGTTCGCGATCACGCACGCGCCGGGCTACATGTTCGTGACCGACAAGCTCGACAGTGAGTTCAGGGTGGCCTGATGGATCTCAACAGCGATTTGGGCGAGGGTTTCGGCGCCTGGAAGATGGGCGACGACGACGCCATGCTCGACATCGTCACCAGCGCGAACGTCGCGTGCGGCTTCCATGCCGGCGACCCGTCGGTGATGCGGCGTGTCTGCGAGCGCGCGGCGGAGCGAGGTGTCGTCATCGGCGCGCACGTCGCCTACCGCGATCTCGCCGGATTCGGGCGGCGGGCGATGGACGTCGCCCCCGCCGACCTCGCCGACGACGTGCTCTACCAGATCGGCGCGCTGGACGCGTTCGCCCGCGCGGCGGGCTCACGGGTGCGGTACGTCAAACCGCACGGGGCGTTGTACAACACGGCCGCGGTGGATCCGGAGCAGGCGGCCGCGGTGGTCGAAGGGATCCGGCGGTTCCATCCCGGGCTCGCGCTGCTGTGCCCGCCGGGATCGGAAATGGCCGAACAGGCCGAAAAGGCCGGGCTCCCCGCGTACGCCGAGGCCTTCGCGGACCGCGCGTACACGCCCGAAGGCCTCCTGGTCTCCCGGAAACTGCCCGGCGCAGTCCTCCACGACGCCGACGAGGTCGCCTCCCGGGCGGTCACGATGGCGACCACCGGCAAGGTCGTCGCCGCCGACGGGACCGAGCTGGCTCTTCGACCGCATTCACTGTGCGTGCACGGCGACACGCCCGGCGCCGTCGAACTGGCACGGCGGATCCGCGCCGGACTCGACGCCGCCGGTGTCCACATCGGACCCTTCATCGAGGCCGCGTGATGCGCGTGCTGCCCTATGGGGCGCGTGCGGCCATGGTCGACTTCGACGATCCGTCGGAGGTGCTCGGGCTGCACGCGTCACTGGAGCAGGACCCGCCGGACGGCGTCGTCGAGCTGGTCCCCGCCGCGCGGACCCTGCTCATCCGGTTCGACCCCGGCCGGACCCATCACGACCGGCTCGCCGGCGACGTCCTCGATCGGTCCACAGTGGACGTCGAACCGCGCGAGGCCGCCGAGATCGTCGTGCCGGTGCGCTACGACGGCCCGGACCTCGCCGACGTCGCGGCCGCCGCGGGCATGTCGGCGGAAGCGGTCGTCCGGCGGCACGAGGACGGGACCTACGTCTCGGCGTTCTGCGGCTTCGCGCCCGGATTCGCCTACCTGACCGGGCTCGACCCCGCGCTGCACCTGCCGCGCCGAACGAGCCCGCGCACGCGGGTGCCCGCCGGTTCGGTCGCGATCGCGGGCGAATACACGGCGGTGTACCCGAACGCCTCGCCCGGCGGCTGGCAGCTGATCGGGCGGACCACCCTGCCGGTGTGGGACGTCGAGCGGCAGCCGCCGAACCTGCTGGCGCCCGGCACCAGGATCCGGTTCACTTCATGACCGCGAAGATCGAAGTGATCCACCCCGGGGTCTTCACCACCGTGCAGGACCTCGGACGGCCGGGGCTGGCCGCGATCGGCGTCGGCCGGTCCGGCGCCGCCGACCGCGGTTCGCTGCGGCTGGCGAACCGGCTGGTCGGGAACCCCGAGAGCCACGCGGCCCTGGAATGCGTTCTCGGCGGTCTCGTCCTGCGGTTCCCGGCTCCGGCGACCGTCGCCGTCACCGGCGCGCCCTGCTCGATCACCGTCGGCGGACGGGCTTTCGGTTCGGACGCGCCGATCCCGGTCGGCCCCGGCGACGAACTCGTTCTCGGGATGGCTGCTCACGGTTTGCGTTGCTATGTCGCGGTGCGTGGCGGCGTCGACGTCCCTCCGGTGCTGGGCGCGCGGGCGACCGACACCCTCGGCGAACTCGGCCCGCCCGCGCTTTCGGCGGGGATGACCCTGCCGGTGGGACAGGAGGTGCTGGCCCATCCCGGGGTGGATCTCGCCCCTCGCGCTCCCTTGCCCGGCGTCCCCGTTCTGCGGGTCACTCCGGGGCCTCGGGTTTCGTGGTTCGTTCCCGGCGCACTGTCCACTTTGGTCTCCTCCGGTTACGTCGCCACCGCCGACGTCGATCGGGTGGGTGTACGGCTCGAGGGTCGCGTGCTGTCGCGGGCGCGTGGCGGCGAGTTGCCGCCCGAAGCCGCCGTGCCGGGCGCGGTGCAGGTCCCTCCTTCGGGGCAGCCGATCCTGTTCCTGGCCGACCATCCGGTGACCGGGGGCTACCCGGTGATCGCGGTGGTGGAGGAAGCGGATCTGGATCTGGCCGCGCAGGTGCGGCCGGGGCAGCGGGTGCGGTTCCGGCTCTCGTGAGTGGTGAGGACGGTTCTCTTTGAGGGGTAAGTCAAAGGCGTCGTGGTCGCGGGCGGGGCCGGTGGTGGGCTGAAGGCTCCCTTCGCCGCGTCTAATGTGGTGAAGGGAGCCTTCGCCCCGGCCACTCACCCGCGCCGACCACCTCGCCGCCGGCGCCCGTGTCGCGAAAGCCACGTTCGCGACGCCTGATGTCCCGAAAGTGGCTTTCACGACACGTTCGACAGGTTGGAAGCCCGTGAAGGCCTCCTTCCCTACCCTCAGGGTAGGCGAGGAGGCCTTCACGGACCGGCAGAGCGCGGTGAACCCCTACACCACCTTTGCCTTACCCCTCAATAGAACCGTCCTGACCACTGACGAGTCCCGATACCCGCAAAGTGATGTTCAATCGCCCCACCAGCCCCAGCGCCGGATCAGCGGTCCCCGCCAGGATCCGAGGCACCCCGTGGAAGGCCAGCCGGGACTCCCCGCCGAACACGAACAGATCCCCCGACCGGAGATCCACATCCGTGTACGGCCGCCCGCGATCGACCGTGTTCCCGAACCGGAAAACGCAAGCGTCCCCCAGGCTCAGCGACACGACGGGTTCCAGCGAAGCCTCGTCCTTGTCCTGGTGCAGGCCCATCTTCGCCGCGGAGTCGTAGAAGTTCACCAGCGCGATGTCCGGCTCGTACGACGACGGACCATACGCGGCGGAAACGGCACGCCGCCCGAGATCGCCCAGCCACGAGGGGAACGGCAGCACCGGGGAGCCGTCCGCGGTCACCTTCGAATACCGGTACGGGTGCCAGTGCCAGCCGAGGCAGACCGTCCGCACCGACATGACGCCGCCGTTCGGCAGCCGCGTCCGCCGGTAGCCACGCCAGCCGCGGCACGCTTCGACCAGGCGACGTTGCCCGTCGAGGTCGAGCCAGTCGGGAACATGCACCGCGCCGGGCGCGACTTCGGTACGCGGGCGAGGGATCAGCGCGTCCACGCCTCGAGTTTGCCAGGGCGCGCGCCGACGATCCGATGGCCCCGCACCAGGACACCCGCCGCGACGAACCAGCGCAGCACGGACCTGCCGAACCGCGGCCGGGACGGAGCGTCCATGACTGTCACGGCCAAGCAAGCTGCCACAAAGTGCCGGGAGACGCCACCTTTCGGACTACTCCGATCGGCCGGTTGACCACGGTGCGTTCACCCGGTCACGGTGCGAATTCGACCACCGTCACCCCGGCCCGCGCGGGCACCGGGTCGTTCATCGCCGCCAGCACCGCGGGGACGTCGTCGAGGCCGATCCGGTCGCCGATCATGCCTTCGAGGTCGATTCCGGCCGTCTCCACCACCCTCAGCATCTCGGGGTACTCGTGCGCTTGCAGCCCGTGGATGCCGACGATCTCCAGCTCCCCGCCGATCACCCGGTGCATCGGGATCGGCGCGATGCCCTGCGCGGGCGGCATCAGCCCGGCCTGGACGTGCCGTCCCCGCTTCCGGAGGCTGCCGATCGAGGCGGCACAGGTGGTCGGCGAACCGAGGCAGTCGAGGGAGACGTGCGCGCCGCCGCCGGTCAACTCCCGGACATGGAGAGCCACGGCTTCGTGGGCTTCGAACGCGGACGGATCGACGGTCGAAGCAGCCCCCATCCGCACGGCCAGCGCCCTGGCCTGCGGAGACGGGTCGACGGCGACGACCGTCGCACCGGCCGCGACGGCCAGCAGGATCGCCGAGACGCCGACCCCACCGCAGCCGTACACCGCGACCTGCTGCCCAGGCCGGACCCCGCCCTGGCGCAGCACGGCCCGGAACGCCGTCCCGAACCGGCAGCCCAGCGCCGCCGCTTCGGCCGCGGAGAGCGAGTCCGGCAGCGCCACGAGGTTGACCTCGGCGTTTTCGATGGCGACGTACTCGGCGAACGAGCCCCAGTGGGTCGCGCCCGGCTGGAACTCGCGGTCGCAGATCTGCTGGTCACCGGCCGCGCACTGGGCGCAGGTGCCGCAGGCGCAGACGAACGGCACCGTCACCCGGTCGCCGGCCGACCAGCCTCGGACGCCCTCGCCGAGCGACGCGATCCGGCCGGCGAGTTCGTGCCCCGCGACGTGCGGCAGCTTCACCGACGTGTCGTGCCCCTGCCAGGAGTGCCAGTCGCTGCGGCACACCCCGGTCGCCTCGACGGCGATCACCACCCCGCCCGGCGGCGCGACCGGATCCGGCACCTCGCGTACCTCGGGCAGCACCCCGAACTCCTCGAAGACGACCGCCCGCACCCGCGCTCCCTATGTGTCCCGGCCTCGCTGCGTCACGATGCCCTCGCCGGGCACCGTACACCGGGCCGCCCGCCCTCGCGGCGGCCCCAGAAGCCGTGACAGGGACTCCGGCGGCACCCCGAGGACCTCCTCGAGATTCTTGAGCACCAGCAGGGACTCCGGCCGTTCCGGACGGCAGCGGCCCGACTGCCAGTGGCTCAGTGTCGCGAGACTGACCGAGCACCCCCGCCCTCTGAGCCGGTACCGGATCCGATCGAGGCCGAGGCCTCGCGCCCTGATCGCCGCCCTGAGGGCGTCCGCGAACGGCCCCGTCTCCAGCAGCCGCCTGAGTTCACGTCCTTCCGCCACCCCCCGGTCGATGGTGTGTGTCCGCTGACCGGTCATCTTCATCGCCTTCGTACGCTCGCTAGCCACCCGGAATAGCGCAGCCTAGGCGCGGGATCACATGATCGGAAGGGTCTTGGATCACCTGTCGGCGCGGCAGCCGGGTGACGTAATTATGCAGAGACGTAGGGAAAATTCCCACCGCGGCCGGTACTCGTCCACTGTGGACACGGCGGACACGGGCTGCTCAGCGCAGCGCGACCGACAGCGCCTGCGCGATCTCCTTGCCGATGGCGTGGGTCGCCGCGTCCGGCGGCGAGCCGACCTTGACCACCATCGGGCCGCCGAACGGCTGGCGCTCGACGACCTCGATCCGCTCGCCGAGGCCGATGGAGTGCTCGGTGAGGTAGCGCAGGAGCTCCGGATCGGTGTCCCAGACGCGGACGATCTCGCCGACCGCGCCGGGCGGGAGGTCGTCGAGGATGCGCATCGGCATCTCCTCGACGCTGCCGTCGGGCGCGGGGATCGGGTCGCCGTGCGGGTCTCGCACCGGGTTCCCGAGCTTCGCGGCGATCCGCTCGACGAGCCTGTCCGACACCGCGTGTTCGAGCGCGTCGGCCTCGGCGTGGACCTCGTCCCAGGTGTAGCCGAGTTCGGACACCAGATACGTCTCGATCAGCCGGTGGCGGCGGAGCACCGAGCGGGCGAGCAGCCTGCCGTCGGTGGTCAGCTCGATCCCCCGGTACGGGACGTGCGCGACCAGCCCGAGCTGGGACAGCTTGGTGACCATGCCGGACGCCGACGACGGGCTGACCTCCAGCCGTCCGGCCAGCGACGTGTTGGTGACGGCCTCACCGCGTTCCACCAGTCCGTAGATCACCCGGACGTAGTCCTCCACGGACGACGACCTGCGGCTTGCCCCTTCACCCATGTGTGCGAGTTTACGGCTTGCCGCTCATCTGCGACTCACCCAGCGTGGGGTCGCCAGCGGTACCGGATCCAGCCGGGGACGGGTTCGGCGCCGAGCTGAGCGTAGAACGCCTCGCCCTTCTCGTTGCCCTCCTGCATGTCCCATTCGACCCGGCCGGGCGTCCGCGCGCTCAGCTCGTCGAGCAGTTCCCGCCCGAGGCCGAAGCGGCGGTGTTCCGGGCGCACGAAGAGGTCGTCGAGCCAGATCCCCGGCCGGGCCTCCCAGGTGGAGAAGTTCCAGCTGCAGAAGGCGAAGCCCGCGATCTTGTCCGGTTCACCCGGAGGGGTGGCCAGCAGCACCCAGGCCTTCGGGTCGGGCCCGAAGAGGAACCCGGCCATCTCCTGCCTGTCGAGCTTCAGATCGTGTTTGTCCTCGTAGACCGCGTGCTCCTCGATGAGCGCGCAGATCTCCTCGATGTCGTCCGCGACCGCGTCCCGTACCGGCATGGGTCTCAGCTCCGTTCGTAGACGATGTCGCCGCCGACGGCGGTGGCGACGACGGTGATCGAATCCAAAGTGGACTCGTCGGTCGGGTCGGCCGAGAGGACGGCGAAGTCCGCGAGCTTGCCGACCTCCAGCGTGCCCAGGTCCTCCTCGGCGAAAGCGGCGTACGCGGATCCGTACGTGTACGCGCGCAGGGCTTCGGCGGGCGTGAGCCGCTCATCGGGACCCAGTACGACGCCGGACGCGGTCTTGCGCCGCACCATGTCGGCCAGCGCGAGCAGTGGCGCGCCCTCGACGACCGGGCGGTCCGAGCTGGCCGGCAGCACGCATCCCGCGTCGAGCAGGCTCTTGAGCCGGTAGCACCACGGCTCGCGTTCGGGGCCCAGCGCGGCCCGCATTCCGTCGCCGATCTCGTTGACGAACCGGCCCTGCGGCGAGGCGATCAGCCCCAGCGACGCCAGCCGCTTCAGTTCCCCTGGCCGCAGCACCGCGCAGTGCTCGATGCGGTGCCGGTGGTCGGGCCGCGGGTCGGCCTTGAGCGCGGCCTCGTAGGCGTCGAGGACGACGGTGATCGCGCGGTCACCGATGGCGTGCGTCGCGATCTGCCAGCCCGACTTGTGCGCGGCGGCGATGGTCCGCGCGATCTCGTCCTCGGGCACCTGGAAGTAGCCGACGTTGCCCGGCTCGCCCGCGAACGGCTCGTGCATCGCGCAGGTCCGGCCGATCAGCGATCCGTCGGCGAACAGCTTCATCGCGCCGAGCCGCAGCCATTCGTCGCCGAACCCGGTGCGCATCCCCAGGTCGAGACCGAAGCCTGCCCCCGCGTCGAGGTCGTGGAGCACGCTCGCCGCGACCATCACCGTGCTCCGCACGCGCAGCACCCCGCGTTCGCGTGCCAGCTGGTACGCGGCGAGTTCGGCGGGGGTCTCCCCCACGAGGCCCCCGCCGATCCCGGCCTCCTGGACACTGGTGATGCCCTCGGCCAGGTACCGCTCGCTCGCCCTGTCCAGGCCGCGGACGACCCGCTCCACCGGCGTCGGGTAGGTCAGCGGCCGCAGCATGAGCTGGGCCTGCTCGCGCAGCAGACCGGTCGGCGAACCGTCCTCGTCGCGGACGACGTCGCCGCCCACCGGCACGTTCCCCAGGTCCAGCCGCTCCAGTACCGCGGAGTTGACCACGGTCATATGCCCGGACGTGTGCTTGAGCCGCACGAGGTGGCCGGGGGCGGCGCGATCGAGCCCCTGCCGCGTCGGATGGCCGCCGACGAGCTTGTTCTGGTCGTAACCGCTGCCGATGATCCAGCCGCCCGGCGAGGTTTCGGCCGCGCGCCGCGCGACGGCGTCGTACACCTCGTCGACGCTGCGGCAATCGGACAGGGCGACGTCGTCGAGGGCCATGCCGAACCAGGCCATGTGGTTGTGCGCGTCGTGGAATCCGGGCACGACGACCGAGCCACTGAGATCCACACGGCGTTTCGCGGAAAGCTCGGCGGCGTCGTCACCCAAAGCGACGATTCTTCCGTTCAGTGCCGCCAGCGCTACGGATTCCTCCGTTCCAGTGAGGAACCGGGCGTTCTCGTAGACCGTGTCGACCCGCATGAATCCGACTCTATCGATCGATCGATCGGTCGTCTAGGCTCGCTGTCATGAGCACCGTGGACTACGCACTCGACGACGGCATCGCCGTGATCCGGCTGAACCGCCCGGAGCGGCTCAACGCGGTGGTCGCCGAACTGGTCGACGACCTGCTGGAGGCCCTCGACGCGGCCGCCAAATCGGACGCGCGCGCCGTCGTGCTTGCCGGCCGGGGGCGGGCGTTCTGCGCCGGTCACGACCTCAAGGAGCCCACCCCGGAGGGTGACTCACGCCCCCGGCTCGACCGGCTACAGGACGTGACCCGCCGTCTTCGCGGACTGCGCCAGCCCGTCATCGCCGCGGTCCACGGCTACGCGATCGGCGCGGGCGCCGAGTTCGCGATGGGCTGCGACCTGATCCTCGCCGCCGAAGACGCGGTGTTCGCCTTCCCCGAGGTCTCCTTGGGCCTGAGCGTCACAGGCGCGGCGTCGCGATTGCTGCCGCTGCTGGTCGGCCCGCTGAAAGCCAAGGAGCTCCTGCTGCTGGGCGAACGCGTGAGCGGCGCCGAAGCGGCCCGGCTCGGCCTGGTCAACGCCGCCCTGCCCGTCGACGACCTGATGGACACCGCCCTCGCCTGGGCGGCCAAGATCGCCGCGCATCCGGCGGCCGCGGCCACGATGGCCAAACGCGCCCTCGATTCCGGCATCGACAGCTCCCTCGACGCCGCACTCGAACTGGAAGTCAGCCACGCGCTGATCACCGAGCACTCCGCCGAGGTCGCCGCCTCGGCCGAAGCCTTCCGGAGCCGGACATGACCTCGCTCGCCGGGATCGACACCCTCCTCGGACTGACCACCAGGGCCGCCGCGCTCTGGCCGGACAAGACGGCGTGGATCTTCGACTCCACCGGGGAGAGCTTCACGTTCGCCGACGTCGACGCGCGCAGCACCGAGTTCGCCCGCGCGCTGCTGGAGCTCGGGGTGGAACCGGGTGACCGGGTCGCGGTGATGCTGCGCAACCAGCCCGAGTTCCCCTTGCTGTGGCTGGCGTTGGCCAAGATCGGCGGGGTACTCGTCCCGGTCAACACCGGATATCGCGAGTTCGACGGCGCCCACGTGCTCCGGCACTCCGGCGCCAGGTTCGCCGTCGCCGCCGAGGAATTCCTGGAGCTGCTGGACAAGATCGCGCCGGAGACCTCGCTGGAACGCGTGCTCACGCCCGGCGAACTCACCGGCTCCGGTACCGCCCCGGTCTTCACGAGCGAAGCCGAACGCCCGGTCAACATCCAGTACACCTCGGGGACCACGGGCGCGCCCAAGGGCTGCGTGCTGCCGAACCGGTATTGGACGACCCTCGCGACCGGCCTGGCCACGGACTACCCGTCGGTCGGCACGGACGACGTCATCCTGACCGCGCAACCGTTCCATTACATCGATCCACAGTGGAACGTCGCGCTGGGGCTCGCGGGCGGCGCGACCCTGGTGGTGCTCGACCGCTTCCATCCGTCGAAGTTCTGGGACAAGATCCGCGAACACGGTGTCACCTGGTTCTACTGCCTCGGCCTGATGCCCACCCTCCTGCTGCGGCAGCCGGAAAGCGAGCTGGACAAGGCGCACCAGGTCCGCGCGATCTGCGCTTCGGCCATCCCGCGCGACCTGCACGCCGCGCTCGAAGCACGCTGGGGCACACCGTGGTACGAGGCTTTCGGCATGACCGAGACCGGCGGCGACATCCGGATGTACCCGGCGGATCACGAGGAGACCGTCGGCACCGGCTGCCTCGGCAGGCCGACACCCTCGCGCGAGGTGATGATCGCCGGCGAGGACGGGAAACCGCTGCCACGCGGGGAAACCGGTGAGCTGCTGATCCGCGGGGTCGGCCTGATGCACGGCTACCACGACGATCCCGAAGCCACCAGGCGCGCGTTCGACGGCGGCTGGTTCCACACCGGCGACCTGGCCACAATGGACGCCGAAGGCCGCGTGTACTACGTGGGCCGCACCAAGGACATGATCCGCCGCAGCGGCGAGAACATCTCCGCGGACGAGGTCGAACGGGCGCTGCAACTGCACCCGGCGGTCAAGCTCGCCGCCGTCATCGCGGTGCCGGACGACATCCGCGGCGAGGAGGTCAAGGCGTACATCGTCCTCGACGAGAACGAGGGGCACCGGTGCGAGCCCGCCGAGCTGGCGGAGTTCTGCTCGGCGAAACTGGCCTACTTCAAGGTTCCCCGGTTCTGGGCCATCGCGGCGGAACTGCCGATGACACCGTCGGAACGGGTCGCGAAGGGCGAGCTGAAGAAGGCGGGCGACCTCCGCGCCGGTTCCTGGGACAGGACCACCGGAACATGGTTGTGAGCACCCGCGAACGCGTCCGCCAGGCGGCGGTGAAACTGTTCGCCGCCAAGGGGTTCCACGGCACCGGCATCCGGGATCTGGCGCAGGAGGCGGAGCTGTCGTCCGCCAGCCTGTACCACTACATGGGCACCAAAGAAGATCTGCTGGTCGCCATCATGAACGAGTCCCTGCGGCGCCTGCTCGACGCGGCCGAGCGGGCGACCGCCGGGCTCACCGATCCCGTGTCGCGGCTCGGCTCCCTGGTGGCGCTGCACGTGCTCGCACACGCCATCCAGCCGGATGACACCCGCGTGGTGGACAACGAGGTCCACGCGCTGACCCCGGGTGCCAGGGCGGAAGTGGTGGGGCTGCGCGACGCCTACGAAAGACTGTGGGCGGACGCCATCGAGGACGGTGTCGCGGCGGGCGTCTTCCACACCGACCAGCCTTCCGTGACCCGGCTCGCACTGGTGGAGATGTGCAGCGGGGTCGCGCGCTGGTATTCGCCGTCGGGGCCGCTTTCCCTGGATCAGCTGGCCGCGCATTACGCGGAACTGGCGCTGCGGGCGCTCGCCTGTGCAGGCAGGCTGGACGTCACGGCTTTGCAAAACTGCCGTGAAGTGGTCTCGGGAGTGTGGCGAGTGCCCGTTTAGCGGCGACTTTAGGGCCGTACGCCTTGCTCAGACGGCTTCTCTGGGGGACGCTCGAAGGGTGACTGAGCAAACGATCCAACTCGAACTGGACGACTCGGGTCTCTCGCCGGCGTTGCCGGTGCCTTCGAACCCCCGTGATCAGGTGCAGGACGTCCCCTACCGCCCGGTGGGCTTCCGTGACGACGACCTGCCCACGGCGCTCGAACGGTGCGCGACATGGCTACGCCAGGCTCAGGAGTGGCTCGGGGAACCGGTCGATGTGCTGGCCGTCCATCTCGACTACGACGACCGCAAGGGTTCGCCGTACTACGACGTGAAACTTCTCTGCAACGAAGAGGACCTGGCCGGGGTCCCGATCGCGATGCGGAACCAGAAGGACGAGGACGAGGACTAGAGAGACCGACGCCATGAAGGGGCCTTTCATCGCGAAATTTGCGATGAAAGGCCCCATCATGGCACTTGGGCCGCGTCTCGTGCGGTGAAGGGA
>NZ_JBHVKW010000041.1:0-62784 GCF_042797905.1 Amycolatopsis sp. NPDC057786 | reverse complement strand
TTCGCAAGACAACCCCAACCAGGGCGTCAGTGGCTTTCCGAGCCAGACCCCGCCAGAACTCCATCCACACACATCATCATCACTGTGGCTTTCGCGACATGCGCGCCGCCGCGGGAAGGCAGGGGCGGAGGGGAATCCGGGACGTCGGGGGACCCGGATCCCCCTCCACGAGTGTCGCGGGTCGCGAGGGGCGCGACCCCCGGGGCTGCTCTAGGTGACGAAGATCAGAAGTGGCAGGGCCGCACACAGTCCGGCTGAGCCGAGATCTCGGCCGAAGCGGACACCGCCGGGGCGGCGAGGGCGACGGCGAGGACGGCGAAGGTCGCGGCCAAGAGGGTCCTCAACTGCTTCTTCATGGTGACTCCTCGGAGAAACGGGCGGAATTCCCACCCGGCGCCGAGCATCCGCGCGACCCGCCGCCGAAACAACGGGGGTATCACTACGTACCCCTACCTAATCGCGGTCCGTGACCGATTCGTCCGGCCCCGTGAGTGTGATCAGAGCCGTAACTCGCGTGTTTCCCGCCGGATCATCGTGTTACGCCTCCAAGCACGCGTGTTACGCCTCCAAGCACGCGAGTTACGCCTTCGAGCACGCGAGTTACGCCTTCGAGCACGCGAGTTACGCCTTCGAGCACGCGAGTTACGCCTCCAAGCACGCGAGTTCGGCCGAAAAATGCCACGAAGGCCCCGTCCACGGTGGTGTGGTGAGGACGGGGCCTCCGCGACGGGCGCACGCCCGACAGCGCTACCGGAGGGGCGCGCGCGTGAAGCGGGTCCGGTGGCGGGGAGCCGCCGCCACCGGACCCGTTGGGCCACACCGTCCCAAACCGGTGTGGAACCCGGCCGCCCCGCGTCAGGTAGAGGCGGCCGGAGCCTGCGTCACCGCGCGGTCAGGTATCGCGCGTACGCGCCGGTGGTGAGGAAGCTCGGCAGCTTCTCGCCCAGCGCGGTCTCGGTGAAGATCTCGTAGGCGTCGCCGAGCCGGTTGCCCTCGCCCAGTTCCGACCGCACCGACGCCAGCTCTTCGTCCAAATAGGACACCGCCAGCTCGCGGGTGAGCGCGATGCCGTCTTCGAGCTTCGTGCCGTTGCGGATCCACTGCCACACCTGGCAGCGGGCGATCTCGGCGGTGGCGGCGTCCTCCATCAGGTTGTGGATCGCCGCCGCGCCCGTGCCGCGCAGCCACGCGTCGATGTAGCGCAGCGCGACGTTGATGTTGGCGCGGACACCCGCTTCGGTGACCTCGCCGCCGGCGCTGGCGACGTCGAGCAGGTCCTCGGCGGTGACGACGACGTCCTCACGGAGCTTGCCGAGCTGGTTGGGCCAGCCGCCGAGCACCTCGTCGAACACCTCGCGGCAGACCGGGACGAGGCCGGGGTGCGCGACCCACGAGCCGTCGAAACCGTCGTTCGCCTCGCGTTCCTTGTCCTGGCGGACCTTCTCGAGCGCGGTCGCGTTGATCTCCGGGTCCTTGCTCGGGATGAACGCGGCCATCCCGCCGATGGCGTGCGCCCCGCGCTTGTGGCAGGTGCGCACCAGCAGTTCGGTGTAGGCCCGCATGAACGGGACGGTCATCGTCACCTGCGCGCGGTCCGGCAGCACGAAGTCCGCGCCGTGCGCGGAGAAGTTCTTGATGACGCTGAAGATGTAGTCCCAGCGGCCGGCGTTCAGCCCGGAGACGTGCTCGCGCAGTTCGTAGAGGATCTCCTCCATCTCGAACGCGGCGGTGATCGTCTCGATCAGCACGGTGGCACGGACGGAACCGCGCGGGATGCCGAGTTCCCGTTGCGCCAGCAGGAAGACGTCGTTCCACAGCCGCGCTTCGAGGTGGTTCTCGAGCTTCGGCAGGTAGAAGTACGGGCCGCTCCCGCGGGCCAGCAGCTGGCGCGCGTTGTGGAAGAAGTAGAGGCCGAAGTCGACCAGGCTCGCCGAGACCGGACGGCCGTCGATACGGATGTGCTTCTCCACCAGGTGCCAGCCGCGAGGGCGGGCGACGATCGTCGCGGGCTCGTCGCCGATCGTGTAGCGCTTGCCCGCCTCGGTGGTGAAGTCGATGTTGCGGCGGATCGCGTCGTACAGGTTGATCTGACCGTCGATGACGTTGTGCCAGGTCGGCGAGGTCGCGTCCTCGAAGTCGGCGAGCCAGACCTTCGCGCCGGAGTTCAGCGCGTTGACCGTCATCTTGCGGTCGGTCGGGCCGGTGATCTCGACGCGGCGGTCTTCGAGACCGGGCGCCGCCGGGGCGACCGACCAGCTGCTGTCGTCGCGGACGGCGCGCGTCTCGGGCAGGAAGCCCAGCGGCTCCTCACCGGACTGGAGCTTCTCGCGGCGCAGACGGCGGGCGTCGAGCAGCTCGCGGCGGCGGCCGGCGAACGCGTTGTCCAGTTTGGCCACGAAGTCCAGTGCGGCCGGGGTGAGGATCTCGTCGAACCGGTCACCGGCAGGTCCGCAGACGTCGATCCGGTAGTTCAGCTTCTCAACCATGGTGTGCCTCCGCTGGGGCTTCGCGAGAGCTAGAAGGGGAAGGGCGGTGGCGGTCTCCCCTGGGAGTCGAGAGACCGCCACCTGGCACCTAATTGCGGGAGATCAGAACTGCTCGGCCTCGGTGGAGCCGGCGAGCGCGGTGGTCGAGCTCTCCGGGTTCAGCGCGGTCGCGACGTTGTCGAACCAGCCGGTGCCGACCTCGCGCTGGTGCTTCGTGGCGGTGTAACCGCGGTCCTCCGAAGCGAACTCGCGCTCCTGCAGGTCGACGTAGGCGGTCATGCCCTCGCGGGCGTAACCGTGCGCCAGGTCGAACATCGAGTAGTTCAAGGCGTGGAAGCCTGCCAGCGTGATGAACTGGAACTTGTAGCCCATGTGGCCGAGCTCGCGCTGGAACTTCGCGATCGTCGCGTCGTCCAGGTGCTTCTTCCAGTTGAACGACGGCGAGCAGTTGTAGGCCAGCATCTGGTCCGGGTACTTGGCCTTGATCGCCTCGGCGAACTGGCGGGCGACCTCGAGGTCCGGCTTGGAGGTCTCCATCCACAGCAGGTCGGCGTACTCGGCGTAGGCCAGACCGCGGTCGATGCAGGGGTCGATGCCGTTGGTGACGTTGTAGAAGCCCTCGGCGGTGCGCTCGCCGGTGACGTACTTGCGGTCACGCTCGTCGACGTCGCTGGTGATCAGCGTGGCGGCCTGCGCGTCGGTGCGGGCGACGATCAGCGACGGCACGTTCAGCACGTCCGCGGCGAGGCGGGCGGCGTTCAGCGTGCGCTCGTGCTGCTTGGTCGGGATCAGCACCTTGCCGCCGAGGTGACCACACTTCTTCTCGGAAGCGAGCTGGTCCTCCCAGTGCACACCCGCGGCACCGGCCGCGATCATGCCCTTCATCAGCTCGAAGGCGTTGAGCGGGCCACCGAAGCCGGCCTCGGCGTCGGCGACGATCGGGGCGTACCAGTCGATGTCGGTGTTGCCCTCGGCCCAGTTGATCTGGTCGGCGCGGCCCAGCGCGTTGTTGATGCGGCGGACGACGGCGGGCACCGAGTTGGCCGGGTAGAGGCTCTGGTCCGGGTAGGTCTGGCCGGAGAGGTTGGCGTCGGCGGCGACCTGCCAGCCCGACAGGTAGATGGCCTTGAGGCCGGCGCGGACCTGCTGCACCGCCTGGTTACCGGTCAGGGCGCCCAGCGAGTGGACGTAGTCCTCGTTGTGCAGGAGGTCCCACAGCTTCTCGGCGCCGCGGCGAGCGAGCGTGTGCTCCTCGACCACGCTGCCGCGCAGCTTGACCACGTCAGCCGCGGAGTACGAACGCTTCACGCCCGCCCAGCGGGGGTCGGTCTCCCACTGCTTGGCCAGTTCGGCGGCCGCCTGCTCCAGCTGCTGCGCGTGCTGAGTCATCGGATTCTCCCGGTGTTGCGAAGTTTGCGAGTGATCGCCTTTCCTGCCAAGACCCTGACATGACTGGGGAAATCCGATCCAGAGCGCCAATTTGCCAATTTCTGCGAAGCTTCCGTAGCATCTTGCAAAGGTTGCGAATCGCAGATTCGCAACCAGAGGCAAAATCCACGGGCTTGACCGTTCACTGAATCGTTCAGGCCCGGAAACCTTGCGGACAGAGAGGCCTCAGTGGACAAAACCTTCGCCGGAGCGAAGCTGCGGCATCTGCGCGAAAGCCGGTCGATGAGCCAGGCCGACCTCGCTCGTGTGCTGGAGATCTCACCCAGTTACCTCAACCAGATCGAGCACAACTCGCGTCCGCTGACCGTCCCGGTGCTCCTTCGCATCACGCAGGCGTTCGGTGTGGACACCGAGTTCTTCGCGAACAACGACACCGCACGCCTCGTCGCGGACGTGAAGGAAGCGCTGCTCGACGAGGTCCTCGGCGTGGACGTCACGAACAGCGAGCTCAACGACCTCGCCACGAATCTGCCGACGATCGCCCAGGCCCTGGTCAAACTGCACCGCAGCTACCGCAACGCCGTGGAGAACACCGCCGCGCTGACCACGGAAAACGGGCTGGGCATGCACGGCAGCGCGGCAGGCTCGCTGCCGCACGAAGAGGTACGCGACTTCTTCTACGAGCGGGAGAACTACGTCGCCGAGCTGGACGAACGCGCCGAACGGATGGCGCACGACATCCCCCTTCAGCGTGGCCAGGTGCTCGCGGCGCTGAAGGAGACGCTGATCCAGCGCTACGGCGTCGACGTCACGAACGAAGGCATCGACGAGACCAACGGCGAACAGCACCGCTACGAACCGGGGCCGCGAGTGCTGCGGCTGGCGCCGAGCCTGCGCGTCGGGCAGCAGGCGTTCCGGATGGCCTCGCAGATCGCGCTGCTCGAATACGACGACCTGATCACCGAACTCGCCGACTCGTGGGCCTTCTCCGGGCCAGCCGCGCGTTCGCTGGCCCGCGTCGGGCTCGCGAACTACTTCGCGGGCGCGCTGATCCTCCCCTATGGACCGTTCCTGGCGAGCGCGGAACGCTTCCGCTACGACATCGAGCGGCTCTGCGACCACTTCGGCGTCGGCTTCGAGACGGTCTGCCACCGGCTCTCGACGTTGCAGCGCCCGAAGAACCGCGGCGTGCCGTTCTCGTTCGTGCGGGTCGACCGGGCGGGGAACATGTCGAAACGCCAGTCCGCCGCGGGTTTCCACTTCTCCCGCGTCGGCGGCGCGTGTCCACTGTGGAACATCTACGAGGCGTTCGCCCAGCCCGGCAAGATCCTCACGCAGATCGCGACCCTGCCCGACGGCAAGAGCTACTTCTGGGTCGCGCGGACGGTGTCCCGCAACATCGGCGGCTACGGCAGCCCCGGCAAGACGTTCACCGTCGGCCTCGGCTGCGAACTGCGGCACGCGAAACGGCTGATCTACTCGACCGGGCTCGACCTCGACGACCGCGCCGCGGCGACCCCGATCGGCATGGGTTGCAAAGTCTGCGAACGTCCGGCCTGCTCGCAGCGCGCGTTCCCGACGATCGGCAAACAGCTGACCGTCGACGAGAACACCAGCACCTTCGTCCCGTACCCGGCGGTGCCCAAGGCGCCTTGAGCCGCCCTGATCTCCCTGGCAGGGTGACCGGCGACGGCCGCGGCCTGTGACGGCGGCCACCGCACTGGGGAGAAAGCATGATCTTGGTGACCGGGGCAGGCGGCAACGTCGGCTCGGAACTGACCTCGATTCTTGCGCGTGGCGGGCATCCCGTCAGAGCGCTGGTCCGGACGCCGCGGCCGTTGCCGGAAGGCGTCGAAGGAGTTACGGGAGATCTCAACGAGCCGTCGAGCCTCAAACCCGCGCTGGAGGGTGTCCGGGCGGTCTTCCTGCTCGGCGGCTACGAGGACATGCCGGGCGCGCTGGCGGTGATGCGGGACGCGGGCGTCGAGCAGGTCACGCTGCTGTCGTCCCGTTCGGTCGTCGGCGGGCACGCGGACAACGCCGTCGCGGGGACGCACATGGCGGCCGAGGCGGCGGTGCGCGCTTCGAAGCTGGCGTGGACCTTCCTGCGGCCGAGCGGGTTCATGTCGAATTCGCTGCAGTGGGTCCCGCAGCTTCGTGCCGGGGACGTCGTCCGCGAGCCGTTCGCGAACGTCCCGGTGGCGACGATCGACCCGTACGACATCGCCGCCGTCGCCGCGGAGTCGCTGACCACGCCGGGACACGAGGGGCTCGCGTACGCCATCACCGGACCGGGTTCGCTCCGGCCCGCCGACCGGCTCCGTGTCCTGAGTGAACTGCTCGGACGGGAGCTGCGCCTCGAACCGCTTTCGGACGCCGAGGCCCGCGTGACGATGAGCGCGGAGATGCCGGAGAAGTACGTCGATGCCTTCTTCCGCTTCTTCGCCGAGGGCGAGTTCGACGACTCGGCGGTCACGGGTGCCGTCCAGGACCTCACCGGACGGGCGCCGCGGCCGTTCGCGACCTGGGCGCGGGCGCATCTTTCCGCGTTCCGCTGAGGTCACGCCGCCGGGTCGCCGACCCGGCCGAGGAACAGCGGCGCCCCGGTGGCCGTGTCGGTGATGACGAAGAGGAACGGGCGATCGACGGTCACGGTGTGCGGCAGCTGCGCGGACACGGCGCGGGCCTCGACCCCCGTGGCGGCCGCGGCTTCGATGCCCTCCTCGTCGACCTGGACGAAGGTCTTGTGCTGCACCGAAGCGATCCGTAGCCGGGCTTCGTCGGTGATACCGCTGAAGTCGGCGCCGGGCCCGAACGCGGCGGGCATGCCCGCCTCCTTGAGCGGCGCCGTCAGGTCCAGCGCGGACCTGACGGTGAACCTGGGCATGGCCAGTTCCACGGTGGACGGCCGGATCTCGCCGAGCAGCGCGGCGATCCCCTTGCCGCGCAAGGCGTCGATCGCGGCCGGCACGATCACCGTGAAGGCCAGCCGTCCGCCACGGTAGGGCAGCGTGACCGCCTGATAGCCCGGCCCTTCGGCGTAGCCCAGCTGAACCTCCGGCTCGGTGCGCATCATCGGCACGGTCACCGTCGCCCCGTCGGCTCGGGTGAACGGCCCGTCCACCGTCCGGTCGCGGGGGAACTCCCGTGCCCAGGGCACTTTCAGGTACAGGGCGTTCGCGAGGACGAGCCTCGTGTCGGCGGTGATCGCCGTCTCCGGGAAGAGGTCGGGGATCCTCCCCTCGGTCTGGTCCGCCACCGTCCGGTTGATGCGCGCACGAGCGCCGCCGGGGTCGGCGACGAAGTCCTCGTCGCTCGTCGCCGTACCGAACCGCGAGCGCAGCACGTCCAGGTACCCGGGCTTGATCCCGAGCCCGCGCTGGATCCAGGCGGTGTTCGACACCTTCAGATCCTCGTGACCGGAGACCGGCGAGGCGAGAGGCACGTCTCCGGAAAGCCGCAGCACCTTCCGGATCTGCGCGGCGGTGTCGCCTTTCGCGCCCGCGCCGACCATCTGCAGCGCGGTGGAGACACTCGCCGGTGACAGCACCAGGTTCTTTTCGCTCGCCAGTGCCGGCGCGGTGAGCAGGTCGAGCCCGAAGGCGTCGGCCGCCTCGACCGCCGCGGCCGTGCCGGACGTCACCTGCTGGGTGACGGGCAGCGGCGCTGGAGGTTCTTCACGGTCGGGTTCCGCACCGCAGGCCGTGAGCAGCACGACGAGGCCGAGCACGAAGCACCGAGTCATGACCGGGAGACGGTCTCCGTGCCCGGTTCGGTTGCACCGGACCACCGGAATGCGGACGTCTCTCCGTCGTGGCCGTGGCCGGTCAGTACATTCAGCATTCGTGCAAGGGATCGAAACGGTGAGCGCCCGAACGGTCGAAGAGGCCGCCAAGCGATTGGCCGGGGTGGTGACCCGCACGCCGCTCGAACCGAACGAGCGGCTCTCGGCGCGGGTCGACGCCCGGGTCTGGCTCAAACGCGAAGACCTGCAGACCGTGCGCTCGTACAAGATCCGCGGCGCGTACAACTTCATCGTCCAGCTCGACGCGGAGCACCGTGAGCGCGGCGTCGTCTGCGCGAGCGCGGGCAATCACGCGCAGGGCGTCGCGTACGCGTGCCGACGACTCGGCGCGAACGGCCGCGTCTACGTTCCCGGCACGACTCCCCGGCAGAAGCGCGAGCGGATCGCGACGCTGGGCGGCTCGCATATCGAAGTCATCGTCGTCGGCGAGACCTACGAAGACGCCTTCAGCGCCGCGAAGCACGACGCCGAGACGACCGGCGCGACGCTGGTCCCCGCGTTCGACGCGCCGGAGACGGTCGCCGGTCAGGGCACGGTCGCGATGGAGGTCGTCGCGCAGCTCGGGTTCATCCCGGACGTGATGGTGGTGCCGGTCGGCGGGGGCGGTCTGCTCGCGGGGATCGCCGCGTGGGCCGCGGAACGGGCGCCGGAGATGCGGATCGTCGGCGTCGAGCCTGCGGGCGCGGCCTGCATGGCGGCCGCGCTGGCGGCCGGTGAGCCGGTGCGGCTCGCGAGTGTCGACACCTTCGTGGACGGCGCGGCGGTAGCGCAGGCCGGAGCGGTGACGTATCCGCTGGTCCGGGACGGCGGGGTCGAGCTCACCGACGTCGCCGAGGGCGCGATCTGCACGGAAATGCTCGCGATGTACCAGTCCGACGGCGTGATCGCCGAACCCGCGGGCGCCCTCGCGACCGCCGCGCTGGGCACGACGGTGAAGATCGATCCCGGGCAGATCGTGGTGTGCGTCGTCTCCGGCGGCAACAACGACGTCAGCCGCTACGGGGAAGTGCTCGAACGGTCGCTGATCCACGAAGGACTGAAGCACTACTTCCTGGTGGGCTTCCCGCAGGAGCCCGGCGCGCTGCGGCGGTTCCTCGACGAGGTCCTCGGGCCGGACGACGACATCACGCGGTTCGAGTACGTGAAACGCAACAGCCGCGAGACCGGTCCGGCGCTGATCGGCGTCGAACTCGCGCGGCCGGGTGACCTCGAAGGCCTGCTGCACCGGTTGGAGACGAGCCCGCTGCAGGTGGAGCGGGTGGAGCCGGGAAGCCCGCTGTTCCATTTCCTGGTCTGAACCTCGGCGGTGGGCCCCTGCCGGAGTTGTCGGTGGTCTGTGGTCCACTGGTCGCCATGGTGAGCAAGGTCGACGGAGTCCGGAGTCTCGATGCGTTGCGCGAGCTGGTCCACAGCGGCGCGGAGCCCGAGTACCAGCTCTTCTACGGCCACACCCCGCTCAAAAGCGGCCGGATCAACGCGGCCTGCCTGAGCCAGTGGTGGCTCGCGCCGTTCGTCGCGGGCGGCGAACGGTACCCGACGGCCGAGCACTACATGATGGCGAGCAAGGCGGAACTGTTCGGCGATCACGAGGCCGCGGCGAACATCCGTCAGGCGCCGGACCCCAAGACCGCCAAGATCCTCGGCCGCGAGGTCACCGGTTTCGACGCCGAGGTCTGGGAGCGGCACCGCTTCGACATCGTCATCGACGGCAACCTCGAGAAGTTCCGCCAGCACGCCGAAGAGCGCGAGTTCCTGCTTTCCACGGGCGACAAGGTGATCGTCGAGGCGTCCAGGATGGACCTGGTCTGGGGCAGCGGCCTCGCCCGCGAAGACAAGAACGCCACCCGCCCCGACTACTGGCGCGGGCAGAACCTCCTGGGCTTCGCGCTCATGGAGGTCCGCGAACAGCTGCGCGGCTAGAACTCGTGAGTTACGCCTCTGATCACGCGAGTTACGCCTTCGATCACGCGAGTTACGAGTCGACGCCCAGGGTTTTCTGCAGTGCCTTGTTCGCCTTGCGCGCCATGTCGGCGACGGCTTCGCGGCGGGCGGCGTCGGCGGCGTAGTCGTCCTGCCGGTTCCGCACCACGCGCGCCGGCGAACCGACGGCGATCGAGTAGTCCGGGATCTCGCCCCGCACCACGGCGTGCGCGCCGAGGACGCAGCCGCGGCCGACCCTGGTGCCCTTGAGCACGGAGACCTTGGTGCCGATCCAGGTGTCCGGCCCGATCCGCACCGGCGATTTCACGATGCCCTGGTCCTTGATCGGGACGGTGATGTCGGTGGTGACGTGGTCGAAGTCGCAGATGTACACCCAGTCCGCGACGAGCGTGGCCGCGCCGAGTTCGATGTCGAGGTAGCCGTTGAGGACGTTCTGCCGCCCGAACACCGCCTTGTCGCCGATGCGCAGCGAACCCTCGTGGCAACGGATCGCGTTGCCGTCGCCGATATGCACCCAGCGGCCGATCTCCAGCCGACCGTAGCCGGGGCGGCAGTGGATCTCGACGTCCTTGCCGAGGAACACCATCCCCCGCAGGATGATGTGCGGGTTCGCGATCCGGAACTTCAGCAGCCGCCAGTAGCGGACCAGGTACCAAGGCGTGTACGCGCGGTTTCGCAGCACCCACCGCAGCGAATCCTTGGTCAGGAACTTCGCCTGACGCGGATCACGACGGGCCTGGCCCCAAGCGCGGAGCCGCGACAGCGCGGGCGCACCCCACATGGACGTCATACCGGTGACCGTAACCTGTGTTCAGGCCGTCGACCGCAAAGGGGAGCACGCGCATGGGCACCAAGCTGATCATCGACACCGACCCGGGGGTCGACGACGCCTTCGCGCTGGCACTGGCCACGCAATCGGAGGACGTCGAACTCCTCGGCGTGACCACGGTGTTCGGCAATGTCCCGCTGAGCCACACCACCGCCAACGCCCGCCGTCTGCTGCGGCTTTTCGGCCGCGACGACGTGCCGGTCGCCGCCGGCGCCGCGCGGCCGCTGGTGTACGACAACGCCAAGCCCGCCGGGTACGTCCACGGCCAGGACGGCCTGTCCGGCCACGCCGGGACGCTGCCGGAAGCGAAGCGCCCGCTCGACGAACGCGGCGCCGTCCGGCTGCTGGTGGATCTGCTGGAAGCCGCCGACGAGCCGGTGACCATCGCCCCGATCGGCCCGCTGACGAATATCGCGCTGCTGCTGGCGGCCCATCCGGACATCCGCGAAAAGATCGGGCGGATCGTCGTCATGGGCGGCGGGGTGACCAAGGGGAACTCCACCACCGCGGCCGAGTTCAACATCTGGAGCGACCCCGAGGCCGCTCGCCGGGTGCTGGTCGACGAGGACATCCCGACGGTGCTGGTCCCGCTGGACATCACGCACCAGTGTTCGGTCGACACGGATTGGCTCGGCAAACTCGCCGCGTCCGGCCCGCTCGGCGCGGCGCTCGAAGCGCTGACCCCGACGTACGTGAAGCACTACACCCCGATCCTCGGTATGCCGGGGATGGTCATGCACGACGCGGTCGCGGTGGCCGAAGCGATCCAGCCGGGCATCCTCGACCTCGAGTCGTACCCCGTGGACGTCGAGTGCGGCTTCGGCCCCGCGCGCGGCGCGACACTGGTAGACCGGCGAAGGCTGCGAAGCACCGATCCGCAGGCCGTCCCGGGCCGCACCATCGACGTCGCGCTGACCACCGACGTCGACGCCTTCCGCGAGTTCGTCCTCGGCCGGATCATCGGTGGCCGGTGATGGAACAGGAAACCTCGCGCCGCCGCAGACTTCCGGTGATCATCGCCGCCGTCGTCGTCGCGGGCGCCGCCCTGGTCGCCGCCATCACCTTCGCGCCGAAGGAACAGCCGAAGACCGAGGCCGCCGCCGTTCAGTCCTCGGCCCCGCCCGCGCCGCCGTCGTCGTCCGCCCCGGCGGAAATGCCGAAGGAACAGCCGAAGGTCCCGCAGCGGATGGGGCAGGAGTTCGACGCCTGGGTGTCGAAGACCAGCGGCTGGCTCGACATCCCGCTGCGCGCGATGACCGGCTACGCGAAGACCACCGTCGCGCTGAGCAAGGAAACGCCGGGGTGCCGTCTTTCCTGGGTGACGCTGGCCGCGCTCGGGAAGATCGCCTCCGATCACGGCCGCGCCGCCGGTTCCGGCCTGAACGCCGACGGCGTGATGACCAAGCCGCTCGGCGCGGTCGAGGTCCGCGACTTCTACAACAAGGTCGTCTCGTCCGCGAACGCCAGCGGCCCGCTGCAGCTGACGCCGTCGGTATGGGACCGGTTCCAGGCCTCGGCCACCGGCGGGAAACCCGACCCGCAGAACATCGACGACGCCACGCTCACCGCCGGACGGGCGCTGTGCGCGGGCGGCCGCGACCTCGGCCAGGGCCAGACGTGGTGGAACGCGGTGAGCACGTTGCAGCCCGCGCCGTTGCTGATGCACCGCACGCTCGCGACGGTGAACGTCTACGGCACGGTCGGCCAGAGCCCGCAGCCGCCGAACGCGGCGGCCTTGAGCGCGGTCAACTTCGCCATCGACAAGATCGGGCTGCCCTACGTCTGGGGCGGCAACGGCACCGGTGGCAGCGACCCTGGTTTCGACTGCTCCGGCCTCACGACGGCCGCGTACGCGAGTGCCGGCGTCAAGCTCATGCGCACCGCCCACACGCAGTACCACAGCGTGAACAAGGTGACCGATCCCCAGCTTGGCGACTTGATCTTCTACGGCGAGCCGAACACGAAGATCCACCACGTCGGGCTGTACATCGGGAACCAGCAGATGATCGACGCCCCGCAGACCGGACAGGCGGTGCAGGTGCACACCTACCGGAAACAGGGCGACGACTACGCCGGAGCGGGCCGTCCGACGGCTTAGGCCCTAACGCCAGGGCATGTGCTGGAGGCACCAGGTATTGCCGTCGGGGTCGGCGAAGTACGCGTAGAACACTCCGCCGAGGTCCTCGACCTCGCTGACCTCGACGCCGCGTTCGACGAGTTCGGCGCGGGACGCCTCGATGTCGGCGACCACCAGGTGCAGACCGCGCAGGGTTCCCGGAGGCATGTCGAGGGTGGGGAGACCTTCGGCGAGGGTGATCGAACATGCCGAACCGGGTGGGGTGAGCTGGACGATGCGGACACCGGGCTTCGGGTTGACGTCGACGTCGAGGCGGAACCCGAGCTGGTCCCGGTAGAAGGTTTTGGCCCGTTCGATGTCGGTGACCGGCACCGGCACCAGTTCCAGCAACAGCTTGCCGGGCGGCACGGGTGGGTTGCCGGAATTCTCGGTCATGGATGGCGCCTTTCGTGGATGAGAGTGGCGAGAAGGGCGGCAAGACGGTCGTATCCTTCGCCGGCGCCGCGTTCCATCGGGCTGCGCACGACCGCGTCGCGGATCTCGGACGAGGCATATCGCGCGGTGACGGTCATGGTGGTGCGTCCGTCCGTCTCGTCCAGAACGGTGCTGACCAGTGCCTCACCGTCGGCCCAGTCACGGTGTAGCTCGGTCTGCACCAGGCGCACCGGCGGCACGACTTCGCGGAACAGCCCGTGGAGTTCCATCTCGGCGCCCGCCGGGCCGGTGGAGACGAACCGCCAGGCACCGCCGGGGCGCGGGTCGACCTCACAGACGGTGAGCCGCCAGCCGCGGGCGCCGTGCCAGCGCCGGAGCAGTTCCGGTTGGGTGAGCGCGGCGAAGACCAGCCGCGCGGGAGCGGCGAAGGTGCGGGTGAGGACGAGATCGGTGGTCCCGGAAGCGACGACCCGCAGCCCGAGGCCGGGGTGTGGGGAGGTCACGTTTCGCCGTCCTGCAGGTCGTCCAGCAGGGCGTCCAGTCGCTGGTAGCTCGTTTCCCAGTAGTCGCGGTAGTCGGCCAGCCAGTCCGTGGCCGTCTTGAGCGGTTCGGCCACCAGCCGGCACGGACGGCGTTGCGCGTCGCGACCGCGGCTGACCAAGCCGGCCCGTTCAAGGACCCGCAGGTGTTTGGAGACGGCCGGCTGGCTCATCGCGAAGGGCGCGGCCAGCTCGGTGACCGTGGCATCACCGGTCGCGAGCCGGGCAAGGATCGCGCGCCGGGTGGGGTCGGCCAAGGCCGCGAACGTCGCGTCCAGCGTGTCGCTTGCAACCATTTAGATAACCTCTCGGTTCGATAACCTAGAGGTTTTATAAGGCCGGAGTCCGGGTTCTGTCAAGATCGCGAACGCTGGGACCCGGCCGTGTGGTCATTGCTCGCCCCAAAGCATGAACGGCACCTCGCGAGCCTGTCGTGCGTATCCGCTCTCTTCCGACGTCTCCGCGATCCGCTCCAGAACCAGCCGGAACTCCGCCCGGTCGGCCTGGCTCAAGGCGTCCAGCTCATGACTGATCACCTCGAGACCGCGCACGGCCGTGTCCGGGTCGATCTCGTCGTCCTCGGCGTGTTCGAGGAACATCAGGGCCTCGACGATCGCCCGAACGAGCGGCGTGTTGTCCATACCGGGATTAAACCTCCGCCATCCTCGCGCGGAACCACTGACATAGGGTGACCGCGTGTATTCACCGATCCCGGTCCTGAACGAACTCAAGGACCTCTACGACTCGGCCGGCGACTACCTCGCCGACGGTTTCGAGCTGTCCGGCTACGACGACAAAGGCCGGTTCCCCCACGAACTGGACGACCCCGCGTTCCTCTCGCGGCTGATTCCCTTCGCCCAGGCGAACGGGAGCGGCTCGACGTACGCGATCTGGCGAGCCGATGACGAGACGGACCTCGCCCAGTCGCCCGTCGTGGTCTTCGGCGACGAGGGCGGCGAGCACGTCGTCGCGCGAGACTTCACGGATTTCCTGCGGCTGCTGGGTTTCGACGCCGAGATCACGGTCGACCACGACTCGGCGTACTTCTACCGCGAGGAAGACGACGACCACAGCGGCGCGCACGAACGGTTCGTCGAGTGGCTCCGTGAGCGCGACCTGACGCCGGCCGATGATCCGGACGGCGTCGTGGCCGCTGCTCAGGAGGCTCACGGACAGCGGTTCAAGGCGTGGATCAAACCGTTCTACGAAAAGATCGGCTGGGCCTGAAAAGCCGCCGCGTTGTCGCGCGCCCAATCGGCGAACGTGAGCGCCGGACGGCCGAGGAGTTCTTCCACCGTGGTGGTCGTCGGGCCAGGGCGCTCGCTGTAGTCGGCCAGTGAGCCGAGCAGGCGCGCGGGGACTTCCTCGGGGAGTCCCTGCGCGAGCATCCCCTGCCGTACCCGCTCGGGCGGAAGCTCCTGAAAGGACAGTGGCCGGTCGATGGCCGCGCCGATGAGCCGCACCTTTTCGTACTGGTCCACCGATCCCGGACCGGTCAGCGTGCACACCGACTCCGCCGGGACTCCGCCGAGAAGGGCGCGCACGGCGACCCCGGCGATGTCGGTTTCGTGGATCGGAGACGTGGCGGCCCGGCCGTACGCGCCGCGCACCACGTCACCCGCCTTGATCTGCGGCGCCCATGCCAGCGCGTTGGCGGCGAAATCCGCCGGGCGCAGCACCGTCCACTCCAGACCCGAGCGCGCGACAAGGTCTTCGGCGTGCTGGAACTGTGCGGCGAAACGGGCTTCCCCGGCCGGGTACCCCACGGTGATGGCCGACAGGAGCACCACTCGCCGTACACCTCGATCGGCCGCGAGCTTCAGCAGTTCTTCGAGGCCAGGGCCGGTGGCACGCGGGCTGATCTGGATCGCTTCGACACCTTCCAGTGCCGTCTCGATCCAGCCGGGGCGGAACAGGTCCCCCGCGACGACTTCCGCGCCACCGGGCAGCCCGGCACCGTCGCCCCGAGTGACCGCGCCGACGGAGGCGCCCTGGTCCAGTAGCAGTTTCGTCACCTGGCGTCCCACGACGCCGTTCGCTCCGGTGATCAGGATCATGATCGTTCCCTTGCTCGTCGGGATGTTCGCTCCCTGAACCGGACAGTGGCGCGAAACCTGACAGCGGCGGGCTGTGATCCGGGTCACCAGCCGGTGACGAGTTGCTCCCCGTGCCCGGACTCGGCCCACCGGCGCGTCGCGCGCTCGAGTTTGGCGGGGTTCGCCTGGGTGTGGACGCCCGCGATGCCGTCGGCGGTCACGTCGAAGGAGACGACCCCGACGACCCGGTCCTCGCCCATCAGCACCAGCGCGGGAGCGCCGTTGGCGACGGTCGCGAACAGCTCTGGTTTGCCGCCGATCAACGACCATTTCTCCGCGCTCGGCTTGAAAAGCCCGCTCACGAACCTCGCCACCCGCAGCGCCCCGGTGACCGGCCGCGGCAGCGCGAAGAGCGCGCCACCACTTTCGCCGTCACTGATCACGTCGTCGGCCAGCATCCGCACCAGCTTGTCGGTCCGGCCGCTGAGCGCCGCGGCGAGGAACTCCTCGACGATCTTGCGGGCCGCGGCCGCGTCGACCTCCACCCGGCGGCGGTCGGCGGCGAGATGTCCCTTGGCACGCCGGTAGATCTGCTGACAGTTCGACTCGCTGACGTCGAGCACCTCGGCGATCTCGGCATGCGGGTACCCGAACGCCTCGCGCAGCACGTACACGACGCGCTCCTTGGCCGAGAGCCGCTCCATCAGCGTGAGCATCGCGATGGAGACCGATTCCCGTTGCTCGACGGTGTCGGACGGCCCGAGCATCCGGTCCCCCGCGAAGACCGGCTCGGGAAGCCATTGGCCCACAAAGGTTTCCCGCCGGGCCCGCGCCGAGGTGAGCCGGTTGAGACAGAGGTTGGTGAGTACCTTCGTCAACCACGCCTCGGGCGTCTCGACGGACCCGTGCTCGGCGGACCGCCAGCGCAGGAACGTGTCCTGCACCGCGTCCTCGGCATCGCTCGCCGACCCCAGCAAGCGATACGCGATCGCCTCCAACCGGCCACGGGCCGCCTCGAACACCTCGACCTCGCGCCCACCGGTCAGCATCGCCCCAGATTAGCCATCGCGATGCCTCAGGCGGCGGGGATCCAGCTGCCGTGCAGTCCCAGCGGGACACGGGCGGGCAGGTGGATCTTCGCCAGTGGATCGCCGGTGAAGTCCTGTGCCGCGAGGATCACCAGGTCCGCCGCGCCCCGATCGCGGTCGTGGACGTAGACCAGGTTGTAGCCGTCGTCCTCCGCCGCGGCACCGGCCGACGGGACGAACACGGTCTCCCCCGCGCTCGCGTCACGGCCGAACTCGTGGGCCTCGGTGATCCCGGTCAGGAGATCGTGTTTGAGGAGAGCACTGCTGAAGCCCTCGTCCGGCCGGTCCGGTTCGGTGACGCTCGGGGTGGCGTACAGCTCGGCCGCCGCCGAATAGCCGTAGCGGTAAGGTTTTCCGCCGAACCGGCCGTTCAGGCGCGGGAAGTCCTGCGGGCGGTCGTGCAGCACCGCGCGCGTGATCCGGCCGGCCGTGAGCTCCACGGTCCAGCGTTCGAGCACGGGCTTCGAGGCGCCGACGTCGCCGAAGTCCACCGGACGGGGATGCACGACCACGTCGACCACCAGGTTTCCGTTGTCTTCGAAGGCGTTCAGGGTGTGGCCGACCATGACCGGCGCGGTCTCGAACCACCGCACCGTCCCGCCCGCTCTCGGCAGCAGGCCCAGCCGTGACGGCAGGTCCCGGTTCCAGTGGAACGGCACCCCGGTCGCGAGGCGCTCGGGCGCGAAGACCATCGGGGACTCGTAGAGCACCACATAACGCTCGGTGAGCGCGAAGTCGTGCATGTACGGCAGGGTCGGCGCCTTGATGTCGGTGACGCTCCGGTTGCGCCCGTCGGGACCGATCACGATGTGCTGCACGAAGTCCGCGCCGTAGCGGAAGGCCAGCGAGTGCAGCTCGCCGGTGGCGTGGTCGTACTTGCTGTGCGCGTTGGCGGAGAAGCCCTGTTCCGTGACACCGAGGGAAGCCGGTCCGACGGTGTCGAGCTCGTCGGTCAGCTCGTACGGGGCGAGCCCTCCTTCGATGAGCGCGTACAGGCGACCTCCGTGGCCCGCGACCTGGACGTTCGGCGCGAAGTCCATGCGCTCGTCGGCGACCTGCCCGCGTCGCGGTTCCCCGAGCCGATCGGCAACGGAGGCCGAACGGACCCAGCGGTTGCGGTACCACTCGGCGCGGCCGTCGCGCAGGCGCACGCCGTGGACCATGCCCTCCCCGAGGGTCCAGATCCGCGCCGACGCGTCTTCCAGACCCAGTGGGTTCGGGCCGATGCGCAGGTAGCGGCCGTCGAGGTCGTCGGGGATCTTGCCGCTGACGGGCAGGTCGAAGGCGGTGATCTCTTCGGTGACCGGGGCGAAGTTGCCGAGGACGTAGCGATTCATCGTCGTTACCTTTGCGCTGCGAGGTCTTGAACATTTGTATAATACATTTGTATAAGACACTTGTCACAGCACGCCGCTAGGATCGCGGTATGGGACAACGAGAGGACCTCCTCGACGGGGCCAAGCGCTGCCTGGTCGAACGCGGCTACGCGCACACCACCGCGCGGGACATCACCGCCGCGTCCGGCGCGAACCTCGGCTCCATCGGGTACCACTTCGGGTCCAAAGAGGCCCTCATGAACGAGGCCATGATCGAGCTGTCCACCGAAGCGGTGGAGCGACTGCGGGAACCGGAGGGTGTTTCGCCCCTCGCCACCTGGCAGAACCTTGTCGGCTCCTTCGCCGAGCAGCGCGACCTGTGGACCGCGGTCCTGGAAAGCGCGACGCAGGCCATCCGCTTCCCGGACCTCCGTGAACGGCTCGCCGATGCCCAGGACGAAGCCCGCAAGGTCCTCGGGGAACGGCTGTCCCCCACCGACGCCGACGCGGCGGGAGCCGTCCAGCTCGCCCTCATCGTCGGCGTGATGATGCAGCACCTCGTCGCGCCGGATCGGGCCCCCGGCGCGGAAAAGATCGTCCGCGGACTGGAGGCCCTCGCCGGCGGCAAGGACTGACTCAGGCCTTCCGTTCCTCGATCCCGAACAGGTTCAGCAGCCGTTCGGGGATGTCGTCGCCGAAGAGGCTTTCGAGCAGGAAGTCCTCCTCCATGGGCGTTTCACAGCGGACGAACATGGCCTGCTCGTACTCGGCGATGGCGGTCTCGACGTCGCCGGGACGCGCCGCGAGGGCTTTGGCGAGTTCGGCGCCGTCGAGCATCGCCAGGTTGGCGCCTTCCCCGTTCGCCAGCGCGAGATGCGCGGCGTCGCCGAGCAACGTCACGCCGGGAACGCGTTCCCAGCGCAGCCCGGACGGCAAGGCGAAGGCGGGGCGATGGATCGGCGCGACGTCGCTTTCGGTGATCAGCGCGGTGAGGTCCGGCGACCAGCCGTCGAACTCCGCCGCGATCCGCGCCTTGGCGGCCTCGGCGTCGGTGAGGTCGATGGCGTCGAACCACTCCAGCGGTTTGGTGAGCTCCACGTAGGCGTGCAGCGTGTCGCCGCTTTCCCGGTGGGCGTTGATCCCCATGCCCGCCGTGGGCCCGGTCCCGAACATCGATCCGCCGCCGACCGTCTTGGCCGCGGCGACGTGCCGGGTTTCGGAGTCGTACAGATAGGTCTCGACGAACGACATGCCGGAGTACTCGGGAGCGGCGTCGGTGAGCAGCGGCCGGATCCGCGACCACGCGCCGTCCGCGCCGACCAGGAGCCCCGCGACGACGGTGGTGCCATCGTCGAAGGTCACCTCGTGACGGCCGTCGCCGAGCGTCCGGGCGCCGACGGCCTTGCGCCCCCACCGGACGGTGCCCGCGGGGAGTGAGTCGAGCAGCATCCGCCGCAGATCCCCGCGTTGCGCCTCGGGGCGCCCGCCCGTGCCGTCGTCGCCCCGCTGGAACAGGACGGTCCCGTCCGACTCCAGGACCCGCAGTGCCTGACGGCCTTCCAGGACGATGCCGCGGAACTCGTCCATCAGCCCGGCCGCCTCGATGGCGAGCTGGCCGTTGTAGTCGTGGATGTCGAGCATCCCGCCCTGCAGACGCGAAGTCGGAGAAGCTTCCGCTTCGTAGACCTCGGACGGGATGCCGTGGACGTGCAGGACCCTCGCCAGGGTGAGCCCGCCGAGCCCGGCGCCGATGATCGTGACAGGTGTGTTCATGGTGACCCCTCGAATCGCTTCTGGAATGACATTCCAGAGCGTGCTCCGAGCCGCTGGCAGGCGGCGCACACGACACTGGCACCGGGCTGGCAGGCGCTGTCAGCCGAAAAATTCGACGGTGTCCGCGGACCAGCCGGGGTCACCGCTCCTCGCGAAGGCGACCCACGCGCCGTGCATCCTGGCCGCGAGACCTTCCGGAGCCGGATCGGGCCCGAGCAGACCCGCTTCCCCGTGCAGCCACGGCTCGCCGGCGACGTCGAAGACGAACGGCAACTCGACGGTGTGGGCGGCGCCGAGCCGTCCGCCCAACGCCGTCGAGCGATGACCGAACGAGTACCGGTGGGTGCGGCCGCCCGAGATCCGCGAATGTGCCGTTGCCAGCCGCTCGGTACCGGCGCCGAACAGGGTGCGCCCGAGATCCGGTCGGCCGTAAAGGTTTCCTTCCTCGGTGTTGGTGCCGATGAGGAGCGCGACGTCGCCGTCGAGAGGACCGTCGGCGGGCTGGACCGGCGACACGAGGCTGAACGGGCTCAGCCCGGCCAACGGGTCCTCGGCGATTTCGGTCCGCAGATCGAGACCGGCCAGTGCGGGCAGGATCTCCACGAACCGCTCGTCCGGGATCTCGCCGAACGCTCGCGCGGTGGGCTCGGCTCCGAGCGCCGAAGCGGCCGCCGCGGTGACCCTGGCGGCCTGCTCCGGCGTGAAGGCGCCGGTTCCGCTGCCGCTCTGGACGATCGCCCGGCGGAACGTTCCCTTGGCCTCCGGCGTCGCGAGCAGCGCGCCGGTGAGCGTCGCCCCCGCGGATTGCCCGAAGACGGTGACGTTGTCCGGATCGCCGCCGAACACCGCGACCGTGTCCCGCACCCAGGCGAGCGCCGCGAGCACGTCGAGCAGCCCCCGGTTGGGCGGAGCGCCCTCCAGAGCGAGGAAACCGGGGACGCCGAGGCGGTAGTTCACCGTCACCAGTACGACGCCGTCACGCGCGAACGGTCTTCCGTCGTACAGCGCGGCGCGCGCCGAACCGGTGACGAAACCACCGCCGTGCACGAACACCATGACCGGACGACGGCCACCGTCCGCCGCGGGCGTCCGGACGTCGACGGTGAGGTACTCGTCGCCGCGCACCCAGCCGGGTCCGAAATACGGGGTCATGTCGAGCCCGCCGAAGTCGCGCACCGGCTGCGGAGCCGTCGGCCCTGGCCGCGTGCCGTCGCGGACGCCGGACCAGCCCGGATGTGGCGTCGGCGGGAGGAAGCGGCCAGGTCCGATCGGCGCCGCCGCGTACGGGATGGCGCGGTAGATCTCTCCGGAGGAGTCGCGTCGGCCGCGCACGACACCGGACGGGGTTTCTGTTTGCACGTACACGAAAGACTCCTCAGGAGAGGGCGGAGAACCCGGCCCACCGCGCGATCGCGAACTTCGATCCTCGGCGCTCGACCCGCAGAGCGCCCTGAGCACCGAAATGCGCGGGGAAGACGAGAGCGTTGTCGTCGGCGGCCTGGCCGAGCAGTTTGTGCCGGGTGGCACGGGATCCGGCCGGGTCTTCGCAATAGGGCGAATTGGTGTCCGGCTCCACGATCTGCAGCGCGGTGTGCACGAGGTCGCCCACGAACAACGCCCGCTCCCCACCCGATTCCAGGGTGAGCACGGACGAGCCGGGGGTGTGGCCGGGCGCGAGGTCCAGCCGCAGATTCCGGTCGATGCGATGCGTGCCGTCCCACAGCCGGGTCAGCCCCGCCTCGTGCACCGGCGCGACACTGTCCTCGAAGACGTTCTGATTTCCGCGTCCCAGCACGGAATCGTGCGCTTCGGCCGGATTCCAGAAGTCGAAGTCGGGCCGCGGCATCAGATACTCGGCGTTCGGGAAGGTCGGCACCCAGGTGCGGCCGTCGAGCCGTGTGTTCCAGCCGACGTGGTCGATGTGCAGATGCGTGTTGATCACGACGTCGACGTCCTCCGGCCGCACCCCGGCGGCCGCGAGGTTGTCGAGGTAGGCGGTGTCGAGGCGGTTCCACACCGCCGCGTAGGGCCGGTCCTTGTGGTTGCCGACCCCGGTGTCGACGAGGATCGTGCGTCCTTCGCTGCGGATCAGCCAGGACTGCAGCGCCGTGCGGCACTCGTTCGTCTCGGGGTTCCAGAAGTCGGGCGCCAGCCAGTCGCGGTGTTCGTCCCACGCGCCGCCGGGGCTGTCCGGCATGAACTCGGCAGGCGTCATGCCGAGCGAACCGTAGAATTCCTTGACCCGGGTGACCGTGACATCTCCGATGGTGATCTCGTCCATGTCACCGAGCCTGGAGGCCGGTGGGCGCCCGGGCCACGCCCCGCTTTTCCTCCCACCGGGAGGGTGTGGCTGACGGTGGCCACGCCACGGATACTCGGGTTCATGGACGGACCTGGCCCGCTCGGCGACTTCCTGCAGGCGAGACGGGCTCAGCTGCGCCCGGAAGACGTCGGCCTGCGCGACTTCGGGGCGCGCCGCCGGGTGGCGGGGCTGCGGCGTGAGGAACTGGCCCAGCTCGCGGGAGTCAGCGTCTCCTACTACGCGCGGCTGGAGCAGGGCATGTCACGCGGCGCCTCGGCCGAGGTGCTCGACGCCATCGCCCGCGCGCTCCGGCTCGACGGCCACGAACGCGAACACCTCGAGAGGCTCGCCACCGCCGCCCGCCGGACCCCGCGGGCACGCCGTCCCCGGCCCGAGAAACTCCACGACGAGACACGGGATCTCCTGGGCACCGTCGACGCTCCCGCCTTGGTGCTCGGCCGCCGCTCGGACGTCCTGGCGTGGAACGCCCTCGGCCACGCCCTGCTGGGCGGGCATCTGGACTTCCACGCGCCGGACGACCCGGCGCGACGGCCGAACATGAGCCGGATGGTGTTCCTGGACCCGCACTGCCGGGACCTGTACGCCGACTGGAAGCGGAAGATCCGCGCGGTGGTCGGCAACCTGCGGATCGCCGTCGGCAAGCATCCCGAAGACCCGCTGCTCGCGGAACTGATCGGCGAGCTGACGATGAAGAGCCCCGAGTTCGTCGCGCTCTGGGGCGACCATCGCGTGCGGCCCTGTGACGCCGAGAGCTACGAACTGCGGCATCCGATCGTCGGTTCGGTCACGGTGACCCAGCAGACCCTGTCGATCGCCCGTTCACCGGATCAGCTGCTGATCGTGTGCACGACCCCCGCCGGCTCGTCCGACGCGCAGGCCCTCGCGCTGCTGCGGCAGGCGGCTCAGGCCTTGTCGTGCACGGTGATCGCGTAGCCGTCCGGGTCCGCGAAGGCGAAGGTGCGGCCGAAGGGCCCGTCGAACGGCTCCGTGAGGATGGTGACGCCGGCGTCGGCCAGCCGGTCGTGCAGTCCCTGCGCGTCGTCGGCGTGCAGCCATATCGCCACCCCTGATCCCGGCCGCGGGGAGATGGCGTCGAGATCCGTGCCCGGCACGGGTTCCCGCACCGCGAACGGGATCGTCTTCGTGCCGAACACCACCGCGTGCGGCGGTGCGACGGGCAGCCTGCTCAGCCCGAGATGGGTTTCGTAGAACGCGGCGGCACGGTCGAGGTCGCGCACCTGCAGTGAGAAGAAATCGGGTCCGGTCACGGTCATGTCGTCCTCCATGTCAGGGTGTTGACATAAGGAACGTATGTCATGATGCTGACATGAGTCAAGGCGAGCAGGTCGGGCCACTGGACCAAGCGGTGGGGTACATGCTGAAACGAGCGGCGACGGCGCTCCGGACGGCGATGGACACCGCGTTGCGCCCTCTCGACCTGACCGTGCCGCAGTACTCCTGTCTCGAAGTGCTGTCACAGCGGCCGGGGCTGTCCAACGCGGAACTGGCCAGGGCCGTGTTCGTCACGCGGCAGTCGATGAACCTGGTCCTGCGCGGATTGCAGGACCGCGACCTCATCACCCGCCCGGCGACGGCACCTCAGGGCCGGGCCCTGCCCAGCACGCTCACCCCCGCCGGGCGCGAACGGCTCCGCGCCGCCAGTGGTGTCGTGCGCGCGGTCCAGGACCGGATGCTCACGCCGTTTTCGGCGGACGAGCGGGACCGGCTGCTGCGCGACCTCGCCGCCTGCGCCGACGCGCTCGCGTCCGGCGAATGACTCAGGACCTCTTGCTCACCAGCGTTTCCGGCTTGAACGCGTACACGTCGGCGCCCTGGACCAGCACATGCCATTCACCGCAGACCTTGTCGGTCCGGCTCTCCTGCCCCTGCGGCCACCACTGGGCGGAGAGCGTGGCCGGCCGTGTCGCGGCGGCCCCCGGCACGCAGACGGCGGGCAGCGTCCCGCCGGTGAATTTCAGGAGCCGCTCCGAACCCGTGGTCCGGATGACCTCCGTGATCGACATCGCCCCGTCCGGCACCCACTCCGGCAGACGGGCGTCCGCGTCCCGCTTGCCCTCCGCGCCGGTCGCGTAGCCGACCGTCTTGACGTGCCCGTTCGCCTTTTCGGTCAGCCCTTCCTTGAGACCGCAACCGGACAGGGTGACCATGGCCGTCGCGGCGGCGAGGACCGCCGCGGTGATCTTCGTGTTCATACGATCGAGTCAACCTCGCGGAACCGTCCACGGGATCGGACTTTCGGCCCGCCCGCGCCGCCATCCGGCCGATCTCCACGGCGGAAAACCGCCAGCGATCGGCGACGCCGCGCGCCACAGTGATCGTCGTGACAACGACAACAGACACCCTTTCCGTCCTCAAGGGCATGTACGCGGCGGAAGCCGAGTACCTCGCCGCGGGCGGCGCCACCTTCGCGCCGCTCGCCCCGTTCTTCTCCTCCGCCGTGGTGCTGCACCAGGCGGATTCCCTGCCCTACGGCGGAATCTGGCGCGGTCACGAGGGCATGGAGCGGTTCTTCGCCGCGATGAGCGACACCTGGGACGTCTTCGACATGGTGGAGCAGAGCTTCCTGAGCGAGAGCAGCCCGCTGGTCGTCCTGACCCACGTGCACGCCCGAGCCAAGGCCACCGGCCGGGAGCTGGATTTCCCGATCCTGCAGACGATCACCGTCGAGGACGGGCGCATCACCGAGGTGCGGCCGTTCTACTGGGACACCGCGGCGATCGCGGCGGCCTGCACGAACTACCATTCCGCTGATGACCGCCTACCAAGATCTTGAGCTGTTCGAGGAAGCCGCTTCCCTGCCGGAACGGCAACAGAAGATCCTGCTGACCATCCGCGAATGGGTGATGGAGTACGGATACTCGCCGAGCACGCGGGAGATCGGTGAAGCGGTCGGGCTCCGCTCGACGTCCTCGGTGTCGAAGCACCTCGCGGCCTTGGAGGAAAAGGGCTTCCTCCGCCGCAGCAGCTCGATCTCCCGCCCCATCGACGTCCGCGCGTTCCTGCACGGCGCCACGTCGAAAGCGTCCACAGAGGACTCCGTGCCGGTGCCCGTCGTCGGTGACATCGCCGCGGGAACGCCGATCTCGGCCGTCGAGCACGTCGACGACGTGATGACCCTTCCGCGTGAACTCACCGGCCGCGGCAACGTCTTCGGGCTGCGGGTGCGCGGTGACTCGATGATCGACGCGGCGATCTGCGACGGCGACATCGTCGTGGTGAAGCAGCAGCAGGAGGCGCACTCCGGCCAGATCGTCGCCGCGATGATCGACGAGGAGGCGACGGTCAAGGTCTACCGCCGCCGCGACGGCCACGTGTACCTCGAACCGCGCAACCCCGCCTACGACGTCATCGACGGGGACCGCGCGAGCGTGCTCGGCGTCGTCGTCTCGGTCCTGCGCAGCGTCTGACACTTTTCTGTCGGTGGTCCAGAGTAGCTTCCGGCCCATGTACGAAATCGACTTCGTCGAGTTCCCGTCGAGTTCGGCGGCGGACTCGGGCGAGTTCTTCGAAACGGCCTTCGGGTGGACGTCGGCGTCGTACGGCCCGACGTACACCGACGTCCAGGGCGGCGGCGTGGTCTCGTTCGGCTTCCAGCAGGACACCGCGCGGCGGACGGCCGCGCCGCTGGTGACGATCCGCACCGACGACCTCGAACGGGCGAGGGTTTCCGTCGAGGCCGCGGGCGGGGTCGTCACGGCCGAGCCGTTCTCGTTCCCCGGCGGGCGCCGGTTCCACTTCCGCGAGCCCGGCGGCGCCGAACTCGCGGTGTGGACCCCGGATTCCTGACCTCAAGCGGCGAAGCCGAGCACCAAGGAGGCGGCGACGGGCGCCATGTACATCAGCGGGAACGCGACGTGCGACGGCCAGTGCGCGCGGAGCACGGTGATCACGGCGCCGGTGAAGTAGAGCACCAGGCCGATCCCGGCCGCGACGCCGACCGCGGGCACCCACAGGCCGGCGATCAGGCCGAGCGCGCCCGCCGCCTTGGCGACGCCGAGCGGCGTCCACCAACCATGGGGGACGGCGTAGTCGGCCAGCGGCTGCACGACCCACTTGGCACGAAAGAAGATCGAGGCGGCCGAGAACGCGGCCATGAACGCTCCGACGACGGTGACGATGACATAGGCGGTGGTCATTTCGGTTTCTCCTCGGGTTCTCGGTGGTTCGCCGGGTTGACCCCCGCCACGCGCCCGATGTGACAACCTGGCGGCGGAGGTAGCCATGACCCACGTCACATCCCGCGACGGCACGCCGATCGCCTACGAACAGGACGGCTCCGGGCCCGCCGTAATCCTGGTCGGTGGCGGTCTCGACGACGGCTCCGAGAACGCTCCGCTCGTCCCGGAACTGGCCGGGCGGTTCACCGTGCTCAACTACGCGAGGCGAGGACGAGGCGAAAGCGGCGACACCCCGCCGTACTCGGTGCACCGTGAGATCGAAGACCTCGACGCCCTCATCACGGCCGCCGGCGGCTCCGCGTCGGTGTTCGGGGCGTCGTCCGGCGGCGCGCTCGTCCTAGAGGCGGCCGCGGCGGGGCTGCCGATCGACAAGGTCGCCGTCTACGAAGTGCCGTACATGAGCGACGAGACCGCCGTCGTCCACTGGTCGGAGTACGTCGGCGGGTTGACCGCCGCGCTCGCCGAGAACCGTCGCGCCGACGCGCTCGCCCTGTTCATGCGGCTGGCGGGTTCCTCCGAGGACGACATCGCCGGCGCGCGGGATTCCGGTTTCTGGCCCGCACTCCTGCGTCTCGCGCCCACCCTCGCTTACGACGCGGCCTGTCTCGGTGACGGGAGGCCGCCGGTCGTCCGGCTCGGCGCGATCACGCGACCGGTGCTGGTGACCACCGGAGGCGTTCCGGATCCGCAGATGGGCGGCCTGCGGCCAGGCTTCTTCGACGAGGCCGCGGACGCCATCTCCGCCGCGCTCCCGGACGCGACCCGGCAGATCGTGGCGGGGCAGAGCCACGTCGCCGATCCGAAGGTGTTCGCGAAGGTGCTGGCGGACTTCTTCGCCTGACCCATTTTGGAGCAATCGCTCTCTTATTGTTTTAGAGCAAGTGCTCTGTTACTGTCGCCCCATGCCCCGTCCCCGCGTGCACGACCTGGACCGGCTGCTCGACGCCGCCGAACGCCTCGTCGTCGAGACAGGCGCTCACGGCGTCACCGTCCGGTCCCTCGCGGCCGCCGCGGGCGTGTCCAACGGCACGATCTACCACGCCTTCGGCTCACTCGGCGCTTTACTGGCCCGCGTCTGGCTTCGCGCGGCGGGCGAGTTCCTCGACCTCCAGACCGAGCTGGCGGATCAGGCGGATGACCCGGTCGAGGCGGTCACGGCCGCGGCGGGCACACCGGCCGCGTTCGCCGACCGGAGGCCGGAGGCGGCCCGCCTGCTCATCACCGTCAAGAAGGAAGACGTACTCGGCCCGCAGGTGCCCGAAGCCCTCGCCGCCGAACTCCTGGCACTCGACAAACGCCTGATCGCGTTCCTGATCCGGCTCGCTCTCCGGCTCTGGGACCGGCGGGACGCGCAGGCCGTCGAGGTGCTGACCACCTGCGTGGTCGACTTGCCGACAGCCCTGTTCCGCCGCGCGTTCGCCGCGGGTGAGCCGATCTCCGAAGACTCCCGCACCCGGCTCGCCACCGCGGTCCGCGCCATACTCCTGCTCCCACCCCCACGAAAGGACTGACATGCCCACGCTGCGCCAAGACGCCCCGGTGTTCCTGCTGGACCTCGGAGACGACGAGAACCGCTTCTCGCCATCCTGGCTGGAAACCGTCCATTCCCAGCTGGACACCGTCGTCGCCTATCCGGACCCGGCCGTGCTGGTCACCGTCGGCTCCGGGAAGTTCTACTCGAACGGCCTCGACCTCGAATGGCTCACCAGCAACCCCGCCAAGGCCGCGCAATACGTCGCGGACGTTCACGAACTGCTGGCCCGTGTGCTCACCCTCGGCGTGCACACGGTCGCCGCGATCAACGGGCACGCGTTCGGCGCCGGGGCGATGCTGGCGATGGCGCACGACTTCCGGGTGATGCGCGCCGACCGCGGGTACTTCTGCTTCCCCGAAGCGGATATCAACATCCCGTTCACGCCGGGGATGGCGGCGCTGATCCAGGGCAAGCTCACCCCCGCCGCCGCGATCGCGTCGATGACCACGGGACGCCGGTTCGGTGGGACGGACGCGCGCGACCTGGGGCTCGTCGACGCCGTCGCCGAGAAGCCCGCGCTGCTGGAGTACGCGACCGACCTCGTCCGCCCGCTGGCGGGCAAGGATCGCGGCACGCTGTCCGCGATCAAGACGACGATGTTCACCCCGGCCGTCACCGCGCTTCGCGCCAAGTAGCCGTCGTGCGCACCGACGACGCGACGTTCGATCGCCTGGTCGAGCCGCTGCGCCGCGAGCTTCACGCCCACTGCTACCGCCTGCTCGGCTCGGCCCACGACGCCGACGACGCCCTGCAGGACGCGCTCCTGCGGGCCTGGCGGGGGATGGACCGGTTCGAGGGCCGCAGCTCGATGCGCACCTGGCTCTACACCATCGTCACCCGCACCTGCCTGGACATCGCGGCCGCTCGCGGCAAGCGGGCGTTGCCGATGGACCTGGGCCCGTCGAGCGAACGAGGCGTGCTCGAAGACGCCCCCGCGACCGAAGTGGCGTGGCTCGGCCCGTACCCCGATGCCCCGGACGCCCGATACGAGCGGCGCGAGGCCATCGAGCTGGCCTTCGTCGCCGCGATGCAGCATCTGCCGGGCAACCAGCGGGCAGCACTGGTGCTCTTCGACGTCCTCGGTTTCTCCGCCGCCGAAATCGCGTCCACAATGGACACTTCGGTCGCGGCGGTGAACAGCGCGCTGCAACGCGCGCGGGCGATCGTGGCGGAGAAAGTTCCGGCGGCAGAGAAGCTCGAAGACGGCCGGACACGCGAGATCGCCGCGGACTTCGCCTCCGCGCTGGAACGTGGCGACGCCGACGCGCTCGTGGCGTTGCTGACCAAGGACGTCACCTGGTCCATGCCCCCGCTCAGGCGCTGGTACAGCGGCATCGAGGCCGTGACCGGCTTCGCCGTCGCGGTCCCGCTGGGCCGGTGCCCGAGCTGGCGCACCGAGGTCCTCACCGCCAACGGGCAGCCCGCCGTCGCCTGCTACCTGGGCGAATCGACGGACGCCGTCCATCGCGCCTGGTCCCTCAACGTGCTTTCCCTGCGCGAAGATCGCATCCGCGAGATCACCTCGTTCCTCGACGTGGATCTGTTCGCGCGATTCGGGCTTCCAACGGAGAAGGCCTGAGCATGCGCAAGAAGGTGTTGATCGCGCTGGCGGTGGCCGTCACCCTCGTCGGTGTGGTCTTCGGTGGCGCGTTCGCCTTCCAGCGCAAGCTGATCTACCTCCCGGAGGCAGGTCCGCTCGCCGGTGCCGCCGACGTCCTGCCCGGCGGCCGGGACGTCACGCTCACCACCGCGGACGGGCTGCGCCTGGCGAGCTGGTACTTCCCGGTCTCCGGTGCGAAGGCGGCCGTGCTGGTCGCGCCGGGCAATGCCGGGAACCGGTCATACCGCGTGCCGATGGCCCGCGCGCTGACCGCGCGCGGGCTCTCGGTGCTGCTTCTGGATTATCGCGGGTACGGCGGCAATCCGGGGGAGCCGTCCGAGGACAGCCTCGCGCTGGACGTCCGCGCCGCGCAGGAATTCCTGGTCCGCGAGGCCGGAACTCCGCTGATCTACTTCGGCGAGAGCCTCGGCTCCGCGGTCGTCACCGAACTGGCCGTCGAGCGGCCGCCGTCCGCACTCGTGTTGCGTTCGCCGTTCGTCGACCTCGCGTCGGTCGGGCAGCGGCACTATCCGTTCCTGCCGGTCCGGTGGCTTCTGCGGGACGAGTTCCCGACGAGGGACAACGTCGCGCGGGTGAAGGCACCGGTGACCGTCGTGTACGGCGCCGCGGACTCGATCGTCCCGGCCGAGCAGAGCCGCGCCGTGGCGCGGGCGGCCGGTGCCGAGACGATCGAGGTGCCCGGCGCCGATCACAACGATCCGGCGTTGTCCGACGGACCGGAACTGATCGGCGCCATCGCGGGCGCGGTTCGCTGACGGGCTCAGCCCCGGCTCGCGCTCCGGCCCAGTGACAGGGAGTGGCCGGGGTTGAGCTTGCGGCCGAGACGATCGGCCGTGGGCCAGCGGACGTCCGTCGCCCAGCCCGCCTTCTCGAACAGCCAGATCAGCCGCGCCGAGATGTCGAGCTGGCCACGGCGGACGCCGTGGCGGGCGCCGGTGGGGTCGGCGTGGTGGGAGTTGTGCCAGGACTCGCCCATCGAGGCGATCGCGAGCGGCCAGAAGTTCGCGGATTTGTCGCGGGCGGCGAACGGGCGGTCGCCGATCATGTGACAGAGCGAGTTCACCGACCAGGTGACGTGGTGCAGCAGCGCCACGCGGACCAGGCTCGCCCAGAAGAACGCGGTGACCGCGCCCCACCACGACATCGTGATCACGCCGCCGAGGACGGCGGGCGCGAGCAGCGTCACGACGGTGAGCAGCGGGAACAGCCGATCGATCCGGGCGATGTCACGGTCGGCGAGCAGATCCGGGGCGAACCGCTGCGCGTTGGTCTTCTCGCGGTCGAACAGCCAGCCCATATGGGCATGCCAGAAGCCGCGGGCGAGCGCCGCCGGGGTGGTGCCGAACCGCCACGGGGAGTGGGGGTCGCCCTCGCGGTCGGCGAAGGCGTGGTGGCGCCGGTGGTCGGCGACCCAGCCGATGACCGGGCCCTGCATGGCCATACTGCCGGCGACCGCGAGGGCGATCCGCAGGCCGCGGTTGGCCTTGAAGGCGCCGTGGGTGAAGTAGCGGTGGAAACCGATGGTCACGCCGAGGCCGGTGAGGAAGTAGAACCCTGCGGCGAGGCCGAGGTCCACCCAGCCGAGGCCCCAGCCCCACGCGAAGGGGACGGAGGCGGCGAGCGCCAGCAGCGGCACCACCGCGAACAGCTTGACGAGAAAGTTTTCGGTGTTGGTCTGCTCCCCGGACAACAGGGGCTGTGGCGCCTGCCGCTCTGCGCTGTCCGGGTTGTTTAGAACTGAAGTCATATCGTCGCTTCTTTGTCGATGGCCAGACTGTGCCTCTTGCCAGCCTGGTACCGGCTGTGTCGGCAGCCGATGTCACGGCGCGACGCACAGAAGGCGACGCCCGCGACGAATTCTGCGCGAGCGTGCTTGGACAACACGACACCCAAAACGTTGGTCTACCCGGTCAACGAACGGGGTCGGCCGAAGGTTCCGGTGTGGGGTAAGAGGGTTCGCGAAAAAGATCCATGTATCGCTCACCTTGAGGGGTCGCGGGATCGTGACGCTCGACCTGGGTGTCGAGCGGGTGGCTGAACAGCGCACTGTCGGTGCTGTGAGTTTTGACTGTGAAACCCTTTCAAAGGGACCGCGGGTTCGCGGTCTTCGGCGAGGCCGGGGGCGAATTCCACCCGTCTCGTGCCGGATCGGCGTCGCACTGTGAAGGCGCCGCCATCCCCCACGATACACGCCCCGGGGCCGGAACCCCAGGGCGTCCGCATCGATCAGCCGGGTGCCGTCACGTTGAGCGCCGCCACGACCGTTCGCTCTTCGTGAGCGAAATGCGCTTCGAGCGTCCCTGCGAGCGCGTCGAACTCGTCGCGCAGGCGAACGGGATCACTCTCGCCGTGGACGTACCCCTCGACGAGCTCCCGGATACGTTTCTGCAGGCCCGCGACGACGACATGGTCCTCCCCGAGCTTGGTCAACACCGGCGCGAGCGCCGGGAACCGTTGTGCCAGCAGGGGAAACGCTCCCATGTCCTCGCCGGCATGATGTTTGGTCAACGCATCACAGAACGAAACACAGTGCGCCCGCAGGGATTTCTCCATGAGAAGCGTGTCCGCACGCCCGGCCACGATGTCGTCCATCCCGGCACGCAGCGTTTTGAGCTCCTCCCGCAGCCAGTCGTGGACCTCCGCCAGGAAGTCCCCCAACCCCCGCACCCGGTCGTCGACGCGGTACAGGAGCACGACCGGCAGCACGCGCGTCGTTTTCGCCTGGTACTCGGCGAAACCCGGCTCCACGGCGACGATCTTCGCGAACAACGCGTCCCGTTCCGCCGCGGGCGGCAAGGCCGCGATCGCTTCGTAGGTCTCGGTCCCCGTCTCGATCGTGACCCGGTGGTCACGCCGGATGTTGTGGTACCAGTCCGGATGCGCCGGCGCCCCCATGTTCGAAGCGACGACGACGGTCTTGCCGTCGATTTCGAGATACCCCAGTGGATTCGTCCGCCGCTCACCGGTCTTGGCGCCGGTGGTGGTGAGCAGGATCAGCTTCCCCCCTTCGAACATACCGCCGAGCTTTCCCTTGCTCCGCCTGAATTCCTCGATCACCTGGTCGTTGAAGCCGGTCAATGCGGTCCTTTCCCGTCGATGTGTCGACAGGAGGCGCGGAACCGCCACCGGAAGAGCGCACACGAGCCTGAACGCGCCCGCTTTCGGGCGCACCACATGGAGGCGTCGTCCCACGACGTGGGGATGACTGATTACGAGAGACGGTGTGTGCCGATCTCTGGTGGCCGAGTAGCCGCTACCTCCATGCGTAGGCCCATACGGGGCTCGCGAACGACGTTAGCACGGGACCGGGCCGATGCGCACCTGCCTTGCCTCATGCGGCTACTTTCGCTCTATCGAAAGACGCTTCGCTACCTAAGCCCCTTCGCGCCCTTAATGCGCTTCGCGCGCTTAAATCTCCTTCGCGGATGCCGTTTTCCGGCAATTTTCTGCGTTGGGCCGTTTGGGCTAGCGCAAGCGTTCGATTCCGAGTAGCTTGGGGTGGTGGCCAGCGACGATGCAGCTCCGGGGACGTCCACCGAGTGGTGGCGCGTCGATACCGCGACGTTGCATGCCCGCAAACAGGAACTCGAAGTTCTTAAGCGTCGGGCGGATGCGGAGCAGAACGCGATCCTGGCGGAAATCAATTCCCGCGGGGTCCGTGGATGTTCGGGTCATTCGACGTTGGCAGCGTTGATATTCGAGGACTTCCTCGTGACCGATAAGGAAGCCAGTGACCGGGCCGACCGGGTCCTGGCACTGCATCCCGGCCCGTCCATCGGCGGGGACCCCGAACCACCGCTGGCGCCGTTGACCGCCGACGCCGCCGCCGAAGGCGCGATCGGCGGCTCCCAGATCGACGCCATCATCCGGACCCTGGCGCGTATCCCGTCCAGCGTGCCGGAGGAGAAGGTACGGGCCGGGGAGAAAATCCTGGTCGACCTCGCCCGTCACGCCGGGCCGCGGCAGATCGCCCGCGCCGGACGCCGTCTGCTGGACAAGCTCGACCCGGACGGGAAAGAGCCCCGCAACGACGCCCCGAAAGACACCCGGCCGGAGTTGCGATTCGTCAAACACCGCGACGGCACGCTGGGCCTGAAGGGCAGACTCGACCTGGAGACCTATGCCCGCCTGAAGTCCGATCTCGACTCCATGGCCAAACCCCACAAGGCCGTCGACGGGGTCCGGGACTCCCGTACCCAGGACGAACGCTACGGAGACGCCTTCACCGACTATGTGCGGTTGAAGACCACCAGCCGCAACCTTCCCGGTCAGGCGGGTGAGGCGACGCACATCCTGGTCACCATGTCCTACGAAGATCTGATGCGGGACCTCGGTGAGGCGCACCTGGACCTCGTGGGGCCGATCAGCGCCACCGATGCCCGGATCCTGGCCTGTGATGCCCGCGTCCGACCGGGCGTTCTCGGCACCGCAGGCGAACCCTTGGACATCGGCCGGTCGAAACGGACCGTCTCCCTGGCTCAGAAGTACGCGCTCACCCTGCGCGATGGCGGCTGCGCGTTCCCCGGCTGTGACATGCCGGTCCCGCGCTGTACCGCCCACCACATCGTTTTCTGGCGACACCACGGAGAAACGAAAATCGACAACCTCGTGCTCCTGTGCACCAAGCACCACCGGTTGATCCACCACAGCGAATGGACAGTCCAGATCGCCCAAGACGGACTCCCCGAATTCACCCCACCCGCCTACCTCGACCCTGCCGGCACACCAAGACGGAACACCATGCACCTCAGGACATAGGCCGAACCCTGTGCGACACCTTTCCAGGCAAGGTACTCAATTTCGGCACCTCGCAAGGGGTCGCGAGTGACAGAGATCGTTCTAACGCTCTTTGCCGCTCACGACCTCGGGCAGAAGCCGTGCCTAACGACACCAACCGGGAATCCGACGGCCAAAGTGTCCAGTGTGGACATGAGAGCATGGCGGTCTATAAGCACGCCGCGCGCCGGATAGCACTGAGGCCAGCTCAAAAGACTTCCGAGGCACGGGCTCATTCGCACCTTGCCCACCCTCGACAGCCCCAGTCGCCGCTCGGATCGAACCCCCTCGCCACCACCACGTTGCGAAAGCCACTTTCGCAACGTTGAAGGTTGCGAAAGTGGCTTTCGCAACATGACCCGCTCGCTCACCGACCAGAATCCCGGCGTGAAGGGCCCCTTCCCCACATCCGATGCGAGGAAAGTCCCCTTCACCCCAGCCCGAACGAGCCACGAAGTCCGGAGGAACCCCTAGCCCAACGCCAACTCCCCGACCACCTGGTCCCCACTTATCTCCCCGGTCAAGCGGAACCCGAGCTTCAGGTAGAACCGCTCGGGACCATCGTCGCCTGGGTGCCAGGAAGCGGTGAGACGGTCGCCGCCCCGGCGGCGGATCTCGGCGGCCACGGCGTCGACCGCGAACCGGCCGTAGCCCCGGCCCTGCTCGCCTGCCGCGATGTTGAGCCGCCAGAGGCCCGAGCGGATGTCCGTACCCGTGCCGTCGCCGGCGAAGTCGATGTCCAGGAAGGCCATGAGGAAACCGACCAGCCGGTCACCGTCGAGAATGAGGCGAGGCCAAGCGACGTCGGGACGCACGTAGGCCTCGGCGAGAGACTTCACCACCGGCGCGACCAAATGGCTTTGCTCCGGATGGACCTTCAGGTCGATCGCGGCGTCGAAGTTGGCGGCGGTGACCTCGGCCAGCCGGAGCGTGCTCGTCATGGACGAACCGTAAACCGGTGGATCAAGCGATTTACCGCACTTCGTCCAGCACCGCCCGGATCACGTGCCGCCGGACGGCCACCGCTCCACCGCCGGCCCGGCCCATCGAGGGAACTGTGTCGCAATCAGCTTCCGCACCAGGATCTCGTCGACCACGCCGGACATCCAACCACCGCGCGGGCATCATCGAGCCATGCCGATCCTCACCGGCCCCGAGCCGCTCACTCCGGAGTTCACCGTCCGTCCGGCCCGCCCGGGCGAGGAGGACGCCGTACTCGACCTCCTCGCCGAGGCCGCCGCCTGGCTCGCCGGGCGCGGAATCCACCAGTGGCCGCGACGCTTTCCCCGGGAGTCGGTGCGCCGACAGATCCAGGCGGGCGAGGCGTTGCTGGTCATCGGCCGCGGCAGGCCGATGGCGACCTGTGTGGTGACCGAGGCGGATCCCGAACTCTGGGGCGAAACGCGAGAACCTGCCTACTATCTGGGCCGCCTCGCGGTGGCGCGGGAAGCGGCCGGAGCCGGGCTCGGGAACCGGATCATCGATTGGGTCGGTGAGAAGGCCGCGGTCCACCGCAAGGCCTTCGTCCGCGTGGCGACCACACGGGACAACCCGGCCTTGCGCGGGCTCTACGAGCGCAGGGGTTTCGAGCACGTGGCCGACCCGCCCGAGGCGAGATGGCCCACCAGCCTCTACGAAAAGGCGGCCGGATCACGGCAAGCCGAGGACTTCCGGCCGTGAGGCGTATTTCCGCCAATGCCGCCCCGGATCCGGTACGAGACGGCGGCTTTCGAGATCCAGCAGGCCGGAAAGGCTCTCCACCTCGGCCACGACGGCGCCGTCCGGTGTCACGAACTCCTGGACGACCCTGGACACCTTGCCCGGCTCCCAGGTGAACCTGGTCAGGACGTAGACCCGCGCGCGGGCACGCAGTTCGCGGCGGAAGCGGATCGTCGTTTCGAGGTTGACCGGTCCGAGGTTCCCGGCCTTGAGCACCAACGGGTCCACGCCCGCCGCCCACACGCATTCCCAGCGCGCGTGATCGGCGTACGCGAGATAGGCCGGGCCACGGACGTGACCGTTGATGTCCAGATCGTCGGTACGGACGTCGATGGTGACTCGGAAAGGTTCGGGCACCTCCCGATCTTCGCCCCGGCGGCCCGCCTCAGTCTGGAACGTTTCGGCCAGTCCAGGACCGCACGAGCGCGCCGGGCGAAGTGCCCGACAGCCGTCGGCACTCGCGCCCGAGGTGGGACTGATCCGCGTAGCCCACATCGGCGGCGACGTCGGCGAGCGACGCCTGGTCCCGGGCCACGACCTCGACACGCTCGAGGAACCGGTGGAACCGCAGTACCCGCTGCAATTCCTTGGGGCCGACGCCGACGTCATGCCGCATATGCCGCCGAAGGCCGCGCTCACTCACACCCAGCTCCGCCGCCACCCGGTCGGTACGAGCACCGGGCACACGCAGCGCGCGGGCGGCCGCGAGGGACAGCCCGGCCACCTCGACGTCCCGGAGCCTTTCAGCGACCAGCGTTTCCAGCACCTTTCGCGCCTCACCAGGCTCTCCGCATTCGGCCAGCCGGGCTTCCGTGCGGCGAGCCCCAACGCCCCACAGGTCGCGCAACGGAGTGGCACCCGCTCCCAGCTCCGTCATCGGCAGGCCCAGCACCGCGCCGCCGACACCGCACCGCAGGCGCAGCCCGGCGGTCCACTCCGCCGGCGGCAGCTCGTGCCGCAGCACCCCGCGCGCCGTGGTGACCACGGCGAGCACCGTCCCGTCCCAGACGAGATCCACACAGCCGTCCGGGAACACCCGCAGCGGACGGCGGTGGCCCACCACACCCGTCCAGGCGCTCTCGACCACGCCGGCCACGGCCGCGACCGGCGTGCTTTCGCGGTACACCGAACGGCCGGAGCGGCGACGCAGCGGAACACCCACGTCCGGCAGTATGCCCCCGCCCACCGACAAGATGCGCTCCACCTGATCTTGCTGAAGACTTGCCGCCGTGTTGCGACCGGTGCTCGACCCGACCCCCGCCGAGTGGATCTCCCCCAGGCTCGGCGGGACGTTCGGCGCGGCGGGCCGAACCGTTCCGCGTGGCTACGCCGCTTACGCGCGCCTCTGCCACCCCGCCGAGCGCGACCGCGGCGGCTGGGCGAGCTGGAGCGAGGCCGCCGCCGAAACGGGGCGGTGTGCCCATGGCGCCATGCAATGGCACGCGCTGGTCGGCTCCCCGGATCCGGTGAATCTCACCGGCTCACTCTGGCGCGGCTCACCACCGGGTCGCGGCACGCTGCCGTCGCACAGTCTCACCGCATTGCTGGCCGTGCTCGGCGACCACACGTCCGCGACGGAGGCCTGGTTCGGCCTCTGGGACGGCTACGGCTGGGCCGACGAGGCGACGTTGTCCCGCGAGCACCTGGACGCGCCGCGCCTGCGTCACCCCGGCCGGGACTACCTGCTCTTCCGCGGACCGCTGACGTCCGCGACGGAACTCGGCTGGCGGCCCCGGCCGAGCTGGTTCGAGGCGCAGTCGCCCAACCTGTTCTGGCCGGACGACCGCGCGTGGTGCGTCGCCACCGAAGTCGACTTCGATTCGACCCTCGTCGCGGGTGAGGAGGCCCTCGTCGACGCCCTGGTCAAGGCGCCGGGGCTGGAGGTCTGGCGGATCGAGTCCGACACCTCGCTCGCGGCCGACGGGGACCGGATCAACCGGCTCCCGTGACGGTCAGCGCTCTTCGATCGCGTCGACCTTCGTCGGGTAGAACGCCACGTGGTCCTTGATCTCGGCGACCGCGTCGTGCGGTGCCTCGTAGGTCCAGACGGCGTTCTCGGCGACGCCGTCAGCGGTGCGGATGCTGTAGTACGACGCGTCGCCCTTGAACGGGCAGTACGTCGAGTGGTCCGTTCGCTCCAGCAGGCCGAAGTCGACGTCGGCGCGAGGGATGTACTGGGCGGGCGGGTAGTTCGCTTCCCGGAGCGTGAGCGCGCTCGCGCTGTCCGCCACGACCTTGCCGCCGACCGTGACGACCACGCGCGCCTTGTTCGCCTCCACCGTGATCGGGTGAGCCGCGCTGGGCTTCAACACCTTCTTGTCAGACATACCGGGCACAGCGACGGCGCCCGCGCGGATATTCCCGTCAGGGCAGGTAGTACATCGGATTCGGCAGTTTGACCGGGAACTCGGCGTAACCGCCTTCGAGATCGCTGAATTGGTCGCCGAAGTTGGCGAGGATGGTCGCGCCGGTCGAGGCGATATGCTTCCGGGTGCCCGATTTGTACTGGCCGGTGGTGCAGGTCAGCCCGCACGGCAGGTAGTCCGGCGCGGTGGTCTTCGGTTTGAAGAACGCCCCCGCCGGCGCCGGATACCCCTCGCTCGCGAGGTTCTTCAGCGACCGCGGGCCCTGGAATTCGTTGCGCCCGGTCAGGAAGTAGATCTTCACGCCGCGCTGCGCCGCCCAGTTCGCCAGCTCCAGCACCGGCTTGTTCGCGACGAACGTGCCCTTGTCGATCGCTTCCTGCTGTTTCACCGGGTCGAAGCCGAAGTCGTTGTCCGCTTCCCAGCCGTAGGTGACCTCGGCGGTGTCGTCGACGTCGAAGACGACGGGGGGGTTCTTCACGCCGCGATCCAGCCGCCGCGCGAGATAACGCTTGGCGTCCTCGACCTGGCGCTTGGTGTCGGATACGAACCGGCTGGTGTCGGAGTACCGGTGTTTGCCGTCGCCGCCGACGACATCACCGTAGTAGGCCTTCACGTCGAGCTTGACCTGGCCGATGTTGGCGGGCTCGTGACCGTGCCGCCCGGTGGCGTCGCCGGTGTTCGCGACGGCGGTGGCGCCGCCCGCGAGGACGGCTCCGGCGGCCGCGGCGGCGGCCAGTTTCAGCAGACCGGTGAACCGGCTCATGGAATGCTCCTCACGTCAGCTGTGCGCGGCAAAGGAACGCTACTCCAGAACGACCGATTCTGGTCAGTACCAAAGTAGCTTCTTCGCCACCGCGCGGTTTCAGCTTGCGCCGCAAGGCATCCGGGTCTATGTCGAGACCTCGGACAAGGATCTCCAAACGACCGATATCGTGTTTTTTCAGCAGTACACGAAGATTCTTCTCACTGTACGGTCCGTGCTCGAACACCCGGAACGCCCGGATTCCCGGCGGCGGAGTGTCCCCGGTCAGGTACGCGATACGTTCATCGAGCTGCCACAAACCGTGCCGCGCCGCGTAATGCCGCACGAGCCCGGCCCGGACGACGGCGCCGTCGGGGTCGACGATCCATTCGCCCGGCTCACGCGCGGGGACCTCGTCGGGATCGGCGTCGGTGACAGTCCACTGTGTACCGTCCGAACGCAACACCGTCGCCCGGCGCGACACCGTGGAGCCCACACCGCGCCACAGGCACGCCTCGCGGACCTGACCGTCCAAAGAGACCAGTTCGACCTCGTCCGCCCAGGGCGCGATGGAGAAATCGAGGCCTGGCGCGCATTTGACCGAAAGCTCGCGTCCCGGATAGGCGTCGACCAGTCCGTCCAACGGCGGCAGGAAATCGGCGGGCTTCCACGCCCTGCGCCCGGCGGAGTCGCGGCGGGCGGGGTCGGCGACGACGACGGAAGACCGGCTGACCGGCCGCAAGGCGTCGGCCCTGAGCAACGCCGGCGAAACCCCGGCTTCGGAAGCGTTGTGGCGCGCCATCTCCAGGCGAACCTCGTCCAGGTCCGAGCCCAGCGCCTTCGAAGCGACGCGGGCGATCTCGACCAGGTCCGCGCCGACGGAACACGTCACGTCGTGGACGTCACGACCGGCGAGCCGAGCGGCCCGATGCCGGGCGACCAGCGTGGCGCTGGCCTGCTGGAGGGCGTCGCCGGTGAACAGCCACGAATCCGCGGAGTCCAGTTTGGACGAGGACTTCCGCCGCAGCACCACCGTTTCCAGTACCGCGGCCGCGTGGTCCGGGGCGATCCGGCGCACGGCGGCGACGTCGGCGATACGGGTCTTGTCGGTCAGCGGGAGGGACGAGCATTCGGCGAGCGCCGCGCTTCCCGCGCCGGAGCGCAGGAAGGCGACGTCGTCGAGCGTGAACCGATACGACACCTACGGACGCTTGGTACCGGTGATCATCACGTTGTAGAACAGCTCGCGCGGCAGCACCTTGGCGAGCAGCTTCTTGTCCAAAGCGGACAGCCGCAGCCACAGCCGGTACGCGAACAGACGCCAGCGCAGGGTCAGCTTCTCCTGCGGCACGGCGGCTTCGAAGGTCCGGATCGGCCAGCCCGCGAGCGCCGCGGCGAACTCCTCGGTGACCGCGCGGACGTCCTGCGCGCCCGCGCCGCGGGCCATCGACTCCAGTTCGGACGGGTCGAAGGTGTGGATGTCGACCACGGCCTCCAGCGCGGCCGCGCGGGAGGACTCGTCGAGTTCCTCCTGCGGACGGCGCCAGCCGTTCAGCACCGGGAGCTTGGTCAGATTGGTGGTGAGGTACCACGTGATCTGGCCGAGCTTGCGCGCGTAGAAGTCGCCGACCTTCGTCGGCTCGCCCGCGAAGACGAACCGCCCGCCCGGCTTCAGCACGCGCAGCACCTCGGCGAACGCCGCGCGGACGTCCGGGATGTGGTGCAGTACGGCGTGCCCGACGACGAGGTCGAAACTGTTGTCCTCGTAAGGAATCCGCTCCGCGTCGGCGACCCGGCCGTCGACGTCGAGGCCGAGGTTCTCGGCGTTGCGGAGCGCGACCTGGACCATGCCCGGCGAGAGGTCGGTGACCGAACCCTTCTTGATCACCCCGCCCTGCATCAGGTTCAGCAGGAAGAAACCGGTGCCACTGCCCAGTTCCATCGCGGTCGGATACGGCTGGCCGTCTTCACCGGCGACGGCGTTGAACACGTCCGTCGCGTAGGAGATGCAGCGCTCGTCGTAGGAAATGGACCACTTCTCGTCGTAGGTCCCGGCTTCCCAGTCGTGGTAGAGCACGTTGGCGAGCTTGGGATCGTCGAAGGCGGCCTTGACCTCTTCGGCGGTGGCGTGCGGATTCGGCGCCGGATCGTTCACCTGCGTCATCGCGCTTACTTCCCCTCGAAGGTGGCCTTGCCAGGGCCGTTTTCGATGAACGACTTCATGCCGTTGCGCTGGTCCTCGGTCGCCCAGAGCGCGGCGAAGAGGTGGGATTCGAGCTTGAGACCGCTCGCCAGGTCGGTGTCGAGACCGCCGTCGATGGCGGCCTTCGCGGCGCGCAGTGCCACGGCCGGGCCGTTCGCGAACTGCGAGGCCCACTTGTGCGCGGCGGCGTAGACGTCGTCCGGCGCCACGACCTCGTCGAGGATGCCGAGCGCGAGGGCCTCCTCGGCCTTCACGAAGCGGCCGGTGAACACGAGGTCCTTGGTCTTGCTCGGGCCGATGAGCCGCGCCAGGCGCTGCGTGCCGCCGGCGCCGGGGATGACGCCGAGCTGGATCTCCGGCTGGCCGACCTTGACGTTGTCGCCGGCGATCCGGCGGTCGGCGGTCAGCGCGAGTTCGAGCCCGCCGCCCAGCGCGTAGCCGGTGATGGCCGCGACGACCGGCTTCGGGATGTTCGCGATGGTGGCCAGCGACGCCGTCAGCGCCGCGCCGAACTTCGCGATCTCCGGGTAGGTGCGCTCGGCCATCTCCTTGATGTCCGCGCCACCCGCGAAGGTCTTCTCGCCGCCGTAGAGGATCACGGCGCGTACGTCGTCGCGCTCGGAGGCCTCACGGGCCGCTTCGGCCAGCTCGGCCTGCACCTGGTCGTTCAGCGCGTTGACCGGCGGGCGGTCCAGCCGGATCGTGCCGACCCCGCCTTCGACCTCGAGACTTACGAACTCTCCCACGCCGTCCTCCTTAACCGTCCAAGACAGAATCACACGCTACCGGTCAGTACGACCTCGTCGGGGGGCTGGGGGTCGCTCCCCAGAGGCCTCAGCGGCGACGGGCGAAGAAGCGATCACCGGACCGTTCGAGCAGGAGGTCCTGGTCGAACGTCTTGGACAGGTTGTCGCTGGTCACGACGTCGTCCACGAGACCGGAGGCGACCGCGCGGCCGTCGCGCAGCAACAGCGCGTGGGTGAACCCCGGCGGGATTTCTTCCACGTGATGGGTGACGAGCACCATGGCCGGGGCCTCGGGGTCGAGGGCCAGCTCCGAAAGGCGGGCGACGAGGTCCTCGCGGCCGCCGAGGTCGAGCCCGGCGGCGGGCTCGTCGAGCAGCAGCATCTCCGGGTCGGTCATCAGCGAACGCGCGATCAGGGTCCGCTTGCGCTCGCCCTCCGACAGCGTGCCGAAGGTGCGGTCGGCCAGGTGCGCGATGCCCATGGCGCCCAGGAGCTCCATGGCGCGGTCGGTGTCGAGGCTGTCGTACTCCTCACGCCAACGGCCGACGACGGCGTAACCGGCGCTCACCACGACGTCGACGACACGCTCCTCGCCCGGCACACGCTGGGCGATCGCGGCCGAGGTGAACCCGATCCGCGGGCGCAGCTCGAAGATGTTGACCTTGCCGATCCGGTCGCCGAGCAGGTCGACCGTTCCGGTGGTCGGGTGGAGCTCGGCCGCGGCCAGCCGGAGCAGGGTGGTCTTGCCCGCGCCGTTCGGGCCGAGCACCACCCAGCGCTCGTCCAGTTCCACGGTCCAATCGAGGTCGGCGAGGAGGTCGTTGCCTGTTCGGCGGACCCCGACACCGGTCATCCTCACCACGAGGTCGTCAAGTTCGCTGGGCTGGATCGGCTCGCTCACGCGCCCATTGTGTCCGCACTCGCGCGCGTGTGTGCACCGGGCCGCCGGTCGGGGGGAAAGCGGCTGGTCCAGGAAGTGGGACGAAGCGGCCCTCGCCAGGACACTGTGGCACCATCGGCGGCGTGATCAGGTCCGTGTCCGCCGCCTTCCCCGTCATCGGGGGCTCATTCTGGCGCCGCCGGGCCATCGACCTGCTCCTCGTCGCCTCGTGCGGGTGTACCACCACGCGACACGGCTGAGTTCCCCTCTTCCGACGGCACCTCCGTGTCGCGCCGCGCTCCGCCCTGCTTCCGCGCCCGCGAACCTCACGAGGAGCCTCTCCGTGACCACGTCCCTCACGCCCCGCCAGGATTTCGAGATCCACCCGCGGCTGACCGACCCGCTGCTCCCCGAACTGCTGCACCCCGACCGCCTGCTCTGGACGCCCCGCGAACTGGCCGAGCTGACCTCCACGGTCACCACCGAGCTGACCTCGGGCCTGCGCGGCCTGCTGCGCTTCGACGCCGATCACCGCTGGTGGGCGCGGCTCGCGCTGACCGACGGCGTCGAACTGTGGCTGCTGTCGTGGCTGCCCGGCCAGCAGACCAAACCGCACGACCACGGCGGAGCGTCCGGCTCGTTCACCGTGCTGCAGGGCGAGATCGGCGAGGAGTACCGCTACCCCGGCGGCCCGGTCCGGCGCCGCACCCACGTCACGGGCGAGAGCATCGGTTTCGGCGCGGGCCGCGCGCACCAGGTGACCGGCATCGGCACCGAGCCCGCCGCCAGCGTCCACGCCTACTCGCCGCCGCTGGTCGCGACCCGCGAGTACGCCACGCTCGCCGACGTTCCCGCCGAGATCCCCTCGCTCACCCCGATACTGGGCCGATGAGCGCTGTCGACGCACTGCTGGCGTCCGCCCGTGCCGGACTGGACCGGGCGGAGCCCGAGCGGGCCCTGCGGCTGCAACGGGACGGCGCCCTGATCGTGGACATCCGCCCGCACGTCAACCGGGCCGAAGAGGGGGAGATCCCCGGCTCGGTGGTCGTCGAGCGGATCCATCTCGAGTGGCGGCTCGCGCCGGACAGCGAATGGCGGCTGCCGCAGGTGAAACCGGACTCGACGGTGATCGTCGTGTGCAACGAGGGGTACTCGTCGAGCCTCGCCGCCGCCGACCTGCGGCGGCTGGGCCTGCCGGGTGCCACCGATCTCGAAGGCGGGTTCCGGGCCTGGCGTTCGGCGGGCCTCCCGGTCCGTGAAGGCGGCACACCGGCCGTTCCCTAGCGGCGGACCGCGAGCCTGGCGACCGACTCCGGGGAGAGCGGGAGCGCGGCATGGATCCCGGTGCCTCGCGTCGGCCTGGGGTTGACCAGCACGCCCGTCGCCGCGGTCCGGCCGGCGGCCGCGAGCACGACCTCGCGGCCGGTCCGGTGCCGGATCCGGCCCCAGCCCGCTCCGGTGACGGCGCGGTACTCGGCCAGCAACCGCTCGTCGGTGAAGACGCAAAGCCAGTCGCCGTGCGCGCCGAGCCTGGCCGGGACCGGGGCGCCCGCCTCGTCCGCCGGGCCGCATACCGTGCCGTCGAGGAACATCCGCATGACCGAGGGGACCGGGTCACGCGGACTCTGCTCCCGCTCCGGACGGGCGTTCTCGGCGATCCACCGCGACGCGAGCCTGAAGTCCTCTCCGGTGAGGTCCTCCTGGAAACCGTCGAGGCTGTTCTTGACGCTGCCAAGGAAGTCGTAGAACCGGCGGGTGCAGGTGCGCTCGGAGACCGGCACCCGGCCGCGGCCGACCATGGTCCTGATCCGGCCGACCATGCCCGCCCCGCCGTGCACCGGATCCACGCCGAGGTTGTAGGCGGTCCAGACGATCTCGGGCATGAGCGGGTCGGCGAACCGTTCGAGAACCCGGTTCAGCCGCAGAAGAACGATTTCGCGCACCCGGCCGGGCCCGCTGTCGTCGGCGATCCCCCAGATACCTCGCAGTTCCGGCCCCAGCGCGTTGCGCAGCCCCTCCTGCCGGATCCCGGCCCTGGCGTGGACATGGTGCAGCCGGTCCTTGGCTCTGCGCGAGGTTTTCGTTTCCTTTGCCGAAGCCACCATTCCTCCGCCATTCGGGAAGGGCCCGGCAAAGTGTATTTCACCCGGCCGCTCCACAGTGTCCGGCGGAAATCGAAGATCAGAGGTTTCCTCTGTTCGCCACCGGCTTGACAAACGAGGACATCGACCAGAATCGCCACATGGCGTCACTCAGTCCCTGCGCCCGCCGGTCGAATTCGACCGGGTCGGCCAGCAGGAGCGCAGGCACCAGTTCAGTCTGCTCCGGGACGGCGTCGGGCGGCGGTGAAATCGGCCTCGCGGTACGCGCGGGCCGGGATTCCCGGACCACGCGCCGGTCGACCTCACCGAGCACCGTCTTCAACGCGGCGAGGTCCCTGCCCACTTCGGTCAGCGTGGCGGCGGCCCGTGCCGCCGCCTCGGTCCGCTGGGCGATCAGTCTTCGGATGAGCGACGGATCCGCGGTGTCGCGCGCGTTCCTGGTCAGCTGCTCCAGGACGGCGACGAAATCGTCCAGCGCCCGCGCGGCGCGGGCGTGCTCCTCCGCGACCATCCGGCACCGGGCGGCCAGCTCGGTCCGGCGACCCGAATAGGCGTCGTGTCCAGGGCCGGACCAGCCATGAGGGTCGATCTGGCGCACCTCGACGGCTTGGTCCTCCAACGTCCGGGAAACCGCCCGCAAGCGCTCCGCCTCGCTTCGGAGCACACTGACGGTCCCAGCCGTCCAGGGCGCGCTCGCCCCGTCCGGGTCTTCCGGCTTCATCGTCCGTCCTGTTCGCTTCAGCCGAGAACGGCCTGGATGGTGTTGGCGTTCCCGGGGTCGGCGGCGGCGATCGCGGGCGGGACGAACCTTTCGGCGCTTTCGATCGTGTTGACCTTCTCGATCGCTTCTTCTTCGCCGTTCCGGTAGTGCCGCGCGGCCCTGCCCAGCCGGTCGCCGAGCCGCCGCACGTCCTCGGCGAGCACGCTGACACTGTGCGCGGAAGCCTCCTGGAAGCTCTCCAGCGCCGCCACGAGCACGGGATCCCCCGCTTCGCTCGCCGTGGCCTTGAACTTCAGCGCCGGTTGCCTGGTGATCATCTCGGTGATGTCGTGGAGCCGGTCGCCCGCCCGGCTCAGCTCGTCGGGAACGGCCTCGAAATCGATCATGTCCGGTGTCCTCGTCTCGGCTCAGCACTCGCGGGCGAGCCGGGCGATCTCCTCCGGCGGAAGGGGCAGCGTGGCGTCGGCCCCCGCTCCCAGCGCGGGGCTCGGATCGATCAGGATCCCGGTCGGGAAGATCCGGCCCGCCGCCATCCGCACGACGTCACGGCCCGTCCACCGGCCGATCCGGGGCCAGCCCGCACCGGTCGACTCGCGATAGCCGGCCAGCAACCCCTCTCCGGTGAAGACGCACAGCCACTCGCCACGGGCCCCGAGTTTCGCCGTGAGCGGGACACCGTCGCGGTCCGCAGGCCCGTGGACAGGGCCGTCGAGGAACATCTTCAGCACCGGTTCCATCGGTGCCCGCAGCCCTCGGATGGCGGAGGAGAGTCCACCCGCGGCCGGTTGCGGCGCATCGGGCCGGACGTTCGCGGCCAGCCAGCGCGAAGCCATGGCGAGGTCCTCGTCGGTGATCGCGCTCTGTTCCGCACTCAAGCTCCTCACGACGGCCGGCAAGAAGGTGTCGTTGAACCGGCGGGCGCAGGTCCGGAAACTGCATTCGACACCGCCCTCGTCGACCAATCTTTCGAGCCGCCGGACGACGCCGCTTTCCTCCTCGGGCGAAGCCGCGCCGAGGTTGTACGCGGTCCAGACGATCAGATGCAGTTCGGTTATCGGGAACTGCTTCAGGACACGGCTCAACCGCAGGAGCACGATCTCCCGCACGCGTGACGCCTCGGCGTCTTCCGCGATACCCCAGCGTTCCAGCAACTCCGGGCCCATCACCCTGGCGAGCCCGTCCTGCCAGATGCCCTTGCGCTTGTGGATACCGAGCACGCTGTCCTCGGGTTTTTTTCTTTTCCTCGCCGAAGTCACTTTTCCTCCCCTGCGCGACCTCAAGGACGAAGAGCCTAGGCGATCACACTATGCCGCACGAATCACCCCCAATCGCCTGATAAAGCGGCTTTCACCTGCTCTTTTGCCAATTATTGGACACCATCGGGGCCCGAGTCCGCCCTTTGTTCGCCACCGACTTGACAACCGGCGTGGATGACCAATTCGTGGCAAAGGAAAACCGTACGTACGTCTCATGACCACTTCCTGGCCAAGGTCCGCCAAGGGATGCGCGAAGACGATCAGTCCGCTTAGCGTCGAAGCGACAGCCGCTGAACCGAGCGGCCAGGAATCAGGAGTACGGAATGGAACTCGTCGTGATCGCCGGGCTGGCGATGCTGCTCGGCGCCGGTGCGGGCTGGCTCGTTTCGGCACGGTGGCATCAGCGTCGCCAGGCGGAACTCGTCCACTTCGCCCAGGCATGGGAATACGCGCGGTACGCCGGATACGTTTCGGCGCACCGGTACCCGCAAGGGACCGGTGCGCCGTTCCTGAGGTGATTCAGGCGTGGACGACCCGCGCCAGTTCCGCCGGTGTGGCCAGCAGACGGTGTTTCGGCAGCACGCGGACGGTGTAACCGATGGAGCCGGGATGCGGCAGTTTCAGCCGCGCCGCGAACGCGCCGATCCCGTCGCCCGACATCGGGACGGTGACGGGGTCGCTCAGTTCGTCCCCGTCACCCACCTTCCCGACGACGGCCTGAACGTCCACTTCGGACGGTTCGAGACCGGCGAGGTCGATCCGCGCCCGGATGGTCACCTCGGTCCCGGTGACCATCGGCGCGGAGTCCTCGACGAGCAGTTCGGTGTCGAAGATCCGCACCCGCGGCCAGGAGACGTCCAATTTGGTCCGGTAGTCGGCCAGCGAAAGCGCGCCGCGATATCCGTCGCCCGTGGCTTCGGCGACCATGCGCGAGGCGGGCAGGTAACCCGATTCGACGTACTCCCGCACCATCCGCGCGGCCTGGACTCGCGGCCCGAGGGTCTCCAGCGTGTGCCACACCATCGACATCCAGCCGCCGGGCACACCGTCGGCGCCACGGTCGTAGAACAACGGGGCGATCTGGTGACCCAGGAGGTCGTAGAGCGCCGCGGCCTCCAGTTCGTCACGGCGCAGCGGGTCGGTGACGCCGTCCGCCGTCGGGATCGCCCAGCCGTTGCTGCCGTCGTAGCACTCGTCCCACCAGCCGTCGCGGATGGACAGGTTGAGACCGCCGTTGAGCGCGGACTTCATCCCCGAGGTGCCGCACGCCTCCAGCTGCCGCACCGGCGTGTTCAGCCAGACGTCGCAGCCGCGGTAGAGATAGCGCGCCATGGACATGTCGTAATCCGGCAGGAAGACGATGCGGCGCCGGACCTCGGGATCGTCGACGAACCGGACGATCTGCTGGATCAGCTGCTTGCCGCCCTCGTCGGCCGGATGCGATTTGCCCGCGACGACGAGCTGGATCGGGCGCCGCTCGTCCAGCAGCAGCGCGCGCAGCCGATCCGGATCGCGCAGCATCAGCGTGAGCCGCTTGTACGTCGGCACGCGGCGCGCGAAACCGACGGTCAGCACGTCCGGATCGAAGACCGTGTCGGTCCACCCGAGTTCGAGCGCGGACGCGCCGCGCTGCATCCACGCGGCCCGCACCCGGCGCCGCACCTCGGCGACCAGCTTCTCCCGCAGCTCCCGCCGCAGCGCCCACAGCTGCTCGTCGCTGACGCCGTCCCGCAGCGGCTTGCCCTGCGCGCCGTCGAGCCCCAGCTCCTCGTGGTTGCGCCCGAGCAGCGCGCTCAGCTCGCGGGCCACCCAGGTCGGCCCGTGGACGCCGTTGGTGACCGACGAGACGGGCACCTCGTCGAAGTCGAACCCGGGCCACAGCCGCGAGAACATCCGCCGCGACACGCGGCCGTGCAGCGCGGAGACGCCGTTCGCGCGCTGGGCGAGCCGCAGGCCCATATGCGCCATGTTGAACAGGCCGGGGTTGTCCTCCGCGCCGAGCGCGAGCACGCGGCGCGGGTCGACGTCCGGGACCAGCCTGCCGTCGGTGAAGTACCGCTGGACGAGGTCGACGGGGAACCGGTCGATCCCGGCGCTGACCGGGGTGTGCGTGGTGAACACGGTGCCGGCGCGGACGGCGGGCAGCGCCTCGTCGAACGCCAGCCCGTCGGCCTGGATGATCTCGCGGGCGCGTTCCAGCCCGAGGAATCCGGCGTGGCCTTCGTTGGTGTGGAACACCTTCGGCTGCGGATGCCCGGTCAGCTCGCAGTAACGCCGCACCGCGCGGAAACCGCCGATCCCGGCCAGGATCTCCTGGCGGATGCGATGGTCGGCGTCGCCGCCGTACAGCCGGTCGGTGACCGCGCGCAGGTCTTCGTCGTTGGCCTCGGTGTCGGTGTCCAGGAGCAGCAGCGGGATCCGGCCGACGCGGGCCTTCCAGATCTGCGCGTGCAGCGTGCGCCCGGCGGGCATCGCGACGTCGACCAGCACCGGCTTGCCGCCGTCGGTCACCAGTTCCAGCGGGAAGGCGTTCGGATCGATCACCGGGTAGTGCTCGACCTGCCAGCCGTCGAGCGACAGCGCCTGCCGGAAGTACCCGGCGCGGTAGAGCAGCCCGACACCGACCATCGGCACGCCGAGGTCCGACGCCGCCTTGAGGTGGTCCCCGGCGAGCACGCCGAGGCCGCCGGAGTAGTTCGGCAGCGCCTCGGTGACCCCGAACTCCATCGAGAAGTACGCGACGGCGGGCGGGAGGTCGGCGTCGTCCTGCTTCTGGTACCAGCGCGGCTCGGCGAGGTAGCGCTCCAGATCGGCGACCGCCTCCCGCGCGTGGGCGAGGAAGGCGTCGTCGACCGCGAGTTCGTCGAGCCGGGCCGGTGGCAGGGCGGTGAGCATCCGCAGCGGGTCGCGGACGCGGTTGAACAGCTCCGCGTCCATCGACGCGAACAGGTCGCGCGTGGGCGGGTGCCAGGTCCAGCGCAGATTCGTGGCGAGGTCACCGAGGCCGGAGAGCGACTCCGGCAGGCTCGCGCGGACGGTGAACCGGCGGACTGCTCTCATGAGGAGCGACCATATCGGCAGCGACCCCGCCCCGCTCAAGACCCACTTCGGGGATTACCTGCACGCGGCCCATAAGCGCTGGGTAGGGTCCCTGCTTGCCGGAGTACGCGGCCCGGTCGGGGCCCTGACGACAAGCGAGTGAACATGATCCAAGGGGGAGCGCGGGGCCGTCGACGCCCGGCTCTGATCGCGGTCGTGACGGTGCTGGCCCTCGGGCTGAGCGCTTGCAGCGACAAGGGAAGCTCGACCGGCCAGCAGGGCAGCCAGCCGGGCGCCGGTGACATCGCCGGGCTGCCGGTCACGCATTTCGAGAGCGGGCTGAAGCCGAACGCGCCGAAGCCGGACCTGCAGGTCCGCAACGAGGACGGCTCCGAAGACGACCGGCTCGCCATCGCCGCGATCGCCGACGCACAGGCCTACTGGACCGAGGTCATGCCGCGCGACTTCGGGCAGCCGTACGAGCCGCTGAAGGCGCTGCTGTCCTACAGCGCGAAGACCGACAACGAAGAGACCGAATGCGGGAGCGTCAAGAAGCTCGTCAACGCGTTCTACTGCCCGCCGGGTGATCTGGTGGCGTGGGACCGCGGCGTGCTGCTGCCCATGCTGCGCGAACGGTTCGGGAAGATGGCGGGCGCCGTCGTGCTCGCGCACGAACTCGGGCACGCCGTGCAGTACCGGCTCGGCGAGAAGGCCAGCATCAAGAAGAACACCCCGTCGATCGTCAAGGAGCAGCAGGCCGACTGCTTCGCCGGCGGCTACTTCCGCTGGGTCGCCGAGGACAAGAGCAAGTTCTACCGCGTCTCCACGTCCGAGGGCCTCAACCAGGTCATGGCGTCGCTGTTCCTGATCCGCGACCAGGCGGGCACCAGCGCGACCAAACAGGGCGCGCACGGCACGGCGTTCGACCGCACTTACGCGTTCCAGGTCGGGTTCGAGAAGGGCCCGAAGGAATGCGCGGCGATGAACGAGGACAACATCAAGGCGCGGATCACCGAGCGCCCGTTCGACAAGGGTGACAAGGGCAAGGGCGACGCGAAGCTCGACATGAAGATCATCGGGATCCTGAAGGAGAGCCTGGACAAGGCCTTCGTGGGCGCCGGCGTCCCTGGCCCGGAGATCACCGAGGACGGCAACGGCAGCTGCCCCGGCGGCCCGAGCACCCCGCCCGCGTCGTACTGCCCGTCGAACAACACCGTCAGCATCGACTTGGCCAAGCTGCGCGAACTCGCCCAGCCGGTCGACCAGCAGGAGGAATGGGAAAGCGGGCACAGCGAGGGCAAGGGCGACTTCGCCGCGTTCTCGGAAATCGCGTCCCGGTACGCGATGGGCATCCAGAAGGGTGTCGGCGCGTCGATCGACAACGCGAACGCGGGTCTGCGCACCGCCTGCCTGGTCGGCGCTTGGGCGAAGGCCAGCACCGTGCCCGGCGCGACGTTGCGGCTCTCTTCCGGTGACCTCGACGAGGCCATCTCGGACCTGCTGAGCCCGGAGAGCCTCGTCTCGGCCGACGTCAACGGCAAGCGCGTGGACAACGGTTTCGAGCGGATCGAGGCGCTGCGGAAGGGCTACCTGGAGAGCTCGGCGGTCTGCTCGACCCAGTACGGCTGATCGGTCCGGTCATCGCTCTCTGAAGTGCCATGAAAGGTCCTTTCCTTGCGAAATTTGCAAGGAAAGGACCTTTCATGGCATTCGGGAGTTGCCAGGCCAGGCCCGGCTCTGGAGCGCGCAGCTCGCGCTTAGAGCTCCCGAGCCCGCGAGGCGAACTGGCCGTTTCGCGTGACTGGATGGACGACACGTGTGATCCGATGGACGACACGCGTGACTGAGTGGACGACACGCGCGCGACCACGGTTCGCCGCGAGTCGTGCGCGCAATCACGCGTGTCGTCCACCAGACACGCGTGTTGTCCATCCAGACACGCGTGTTGTCCATCCGCGCTCCGGCGCCGCTCGCCCTGAGTACATGAAAGCCCCCGTCCCTGCGCCTAGCGCAAGGAAGGGGGCCTTCGTGTGCAAAACCTCAGTAGAGCGCGCTCGCCAGATCCCGCCGCGCCTTCATGACGCGCTCGTCCGCCGAGTCGAACAGGTCGAACAGCGCCACCAGGTGCTCCCGCACCTTGTTGCGCTCGTCGCCCGCGGTACGCCGCACGACCGCGATCAGCCGCGCGAAGCCCGCCTCGGGCTGCTGCCCCGCGACTTCGAGGTCGGCGGCGGCGAGCTGGGCGTCGAGGTCGGTCGGGTCGGCGTCGGCCTTCGCGATCGCGTCCGGGCCGGCGGCCTCGGCGCGCGCGGTGAACTTGACCTGCGCGAGCGCGGTCTTGGCCTCCTCGTTCGCGGGCTCGACGTCGAGGATGCGTTCGTAAGCCGCCTGCGCCGCCGCGAAATCGCCGCGTTCGAAGGCCTCTTCGGCCTCGGTGAACCGCGGATCCTCCGGCACCTCGACACCGCCGCCGTTCTGCTCGGCGGCCTTGATGCCCGGCAGCCGGTCACGCAGCGCGTCGAGCAGCGAGCCGAGCCACTTGCGGATCTCGGGTTCGGGCAGCGCGCCCGAGAACGCGTCGACCGGCTGGCCGCCGCCGATGGCGATGACCGTCGGGATGGACTGCGCGCCGAAGAGCTGCGCGATGCGCGGGTTGGCGTCGACGTCCACCTTCGCGAGCACCCAGGCACCACCGGACTCGGCGGCGAGGCGTTCCAGCACCGGGCTGAGCTGTTTGCAGGGGCCGCACCATTCGGCCCACAGGTCGACGACCACCAGCTGCTGCAGGGAGCGCTCGACGACCTCGGCCTGGAAGGTCGCCTCGGTGACGTCGATCACGGCACCCGCCGTGGCGGGAGCGGCTGGTGCGGCGCCGTCCGCGGGCAGCGGAGGGGCAGGAGTCTGTTTCCGGGGCGCCTCGGCACGCGCCTTGAGCGCGGAAAGGTCGACCGCGCCGGAAAGCGCGGCGGAGAGGGCCGCCGTCTTCGATGCTGATCCGCGTGGGTGTGTCACGGTTCCATCCTGGCACGCATCCCCGAGGGTTTCACCGCATGCCCCCGGCTGCCCGCTTGGCAGGACGGTCACGTTCCGGCAGGCTCGCCACGAGGGGGTGATCGACATTCCGACACGCAGGACGGCCACGGTCGCCGTCGCGATCGCCATCGCCATCACGTGGGTGAGCGTCATCACGGTCTTGATCGCCCATCAACCCGATCCCGGTGTCGCCAGTCCCGGGCAGCTCCGGGAGGGCCTCACCGCCGCACTCAACGAACACGACGTCGAGGCCCTCGCCGGACTCATCGACTATCCGCCCGCGTCGGCGGGCGACTTCGCGAAGTCCTATCTCGACGCGCTGGCAGGCCGCGGCGCCCACGACGTCACGGTGAAGTTCGCCCCGGACGATCTCGCGCCGACTTCGGCGACCGTCAGCGGAAAACTGGGCGACGGCAGTACCTTCGGCTATCCGGTGGCCATCGCGGTCAAGGACGATCTGTGGCTGGTCTCGTTCACCCCGCCACTCCCCTGATCATTCGCTCAGGTGCTTCTCGACGCGCTCCACCTTCGCGGTCAGCTGCCCTTCGTAACCCGGCCGGATGTCGGCCTTGAGCACCAGCCCGACCCGCGATGAACCCTCGCCCGCCGCCTCGACGGCCCGCTTCACGACGTCCATCACTTCGTCCCACGAACCCTCGATGTTCGTGAACATGGCGTTGGTCGAATTCGGCAGACCGGACTCCCGCACCACTTTCACCGCGCGGGCGACGGCCTCGCTGACTCCGCCGTCTTCCTCGGCCGCGGACGGGCTGACGCTGAAGGCCACGATCATGTTCTGCTCCTCGTTCAGACAGTTTTTCCACGCATAACACCCGGTGGTGCGGCGTGGCACGGGTACCCGCTGGTAACTTCGAACGCCATGAGCCGTCCGTTGCCGTTCGACCCGATCGCCCGCGCGGCGCAGCTGTGGGAGGCCCGTATCGGGCCGTCCGAGACCATGGCCGCGGTGACCGGGATCATGCGCGTGCAACAGATCATCCAGTCCGCGGTGGACGGTGCGCTCAAACCGCACGGGCTGACCTTCGCCCGGTACGAGGCACTGGTCCTGCTGACCTTCGCCCGCGCGTCCCATCTGCCGATGCGCGTGATGGGTGAGCGGCTGCAACTGCATCCGACGAGCGTCACCAACATCGTCGACAGGCTGGAGAAGGACGGCCTGGTCAAACGCGTGCCGCATCCGACCGACCGCCGGACCACGCTGGTCGAGATCACCGACGAAGGCCGCGTACGCCGCGAAGAGGCCACGAAGGCGGTCACCGAAATCGACTTCGGGCTGACCGGGCTCACCGGCAAGCAGACCGAGCAGCTGACCGACCTGCTCACCAAGGTCCGCAAGGCCACCGGCGACTTCACCGAATAGCCGAAAGCACGCGAAAGGCCCCCATCCGGCAGGACGGGGGCCTTCACGTAGGCGTCGAAGATCAGGCGGCGGCGGTTTCCGGGGTCTTGGCGAACAGGCCCACACCACCGTGCGACAGCCGCTGCGGGCCGTCCAGCTTGCCGTTGCGCAGCGCCCAGGACTCGAACAGCCAGGTGAACAGCGGCGGGACGCTGGAGAGCAGCGCGAGGATCAGGGTCTTCGGGCGCCAGCCGAGCGGCTTCGCCACGGACAGGGAGACCAGCACGTAGAGGACGAACACGACGCCGTGCACCATGCCGAGGACGGGAACGCCGCCCTCGCCGAGCTTGACGGCGTACTTGAGGAACATCCCGACCAGCAGCCCGGCCCACGAGAGGGCTTCGGCTACCGCGGCCACGCGGAATACTAGAGCGGCCTTGCTGGACACTTTCTCCTCCTGTGGGGTCTCACCACTATGCGTACACACATGACTACGTCCGACGAGCACTGTCCAAGGCGGACTCGCCAAGAACGTCAACAGCGCTGTCGGACGTGGTAATACCAGTGTGAGGCGTGACGGCCCTCACCGGAACACCGGGGGCCGTGATGCTCCTCACGACCCCCGGTACGAACCGGTCTAAACCACTCGGATCAGCCCGCGCAGGGCGATTTCGGCGCCCCTTCGGGACCGGTCGCCCACGTCGCCTCGGCGGCGTCGTCCGTGAGCTTGAAGTCCAAAGTGGTCCCTCGCGTCAACTGTTCCAACCCGACATACGCCCGCTGCGAACCGGTTCCCAGTCCTTGGACGTATTGGAGCTTCGAGCCGTCGGCGCCGTCGGCCTTGATCGTGATGTCGCGACCGTTCTCCAGACGCACCACCGACTTCTCGAACCGCGGCGCGTTGAGCACGAACTGCCCGGTGCCCGGCACCGCCGGGTACAGGCCCAGCGCGCTGAAGACGTACCACGCGGACATGGTCCCGAGGTCGTCGTTGCCGGTGACCCCGTTCGGCGCGTTGGTGAACAACGTGTGCGCCGCGCGCACCACGGCCGAGGTCTTCCACGGCTGCCCGGTCAGCGTGTACATCCACGGCGAGTGCAGATCCGGCTCGTTGTTCGGGTTGTAGCGGAACTGGTTGTAGTAGTTGTACGGGCCGACGACCCATTCCTCGCGCACCGTCTTCGCCGGGTCCTTGACCAGATCCCCGTAGGCGAAGAAGTCGTCGAGCCGCTTGCCGACGTTCTCCTCGCCGCCCATCCGCTCGACGAGACCGGGGACGTCCTGCTGGGTCAGCCACTGGTACTGCCACGACGTGCCCTCGTGGAACCCGTCCTGGCTCTGCGGGTCGAAGGGCTTGCCCGCCGGGCTGAACCATGCGCCGCCTTCGACCTTGGGCCGGTAGAACCCGGTGAAGCCGCGGTCGGTCACCGACGAGTCCCACAGCGTGCGGTAGTTGCGACCCTTCTCCGCCAAGACCTTCGCGTCGTCCTTCTTGCCGAGACCGGCGGCCATGATCGACAGCGAGCAGTCCGCGAGCGCGTATTCCAGCGTGGCCGAAGCGCCGTGGTTCGGGTCGGTGTCCTGCCCCTTCTTCGGAAAGTCCTTGTCGTACTGGACGAACCCGTCCTTCTGATAGCTCACGTTCCCCGAGCGGCCCTGGAACGGCGACGACGCGGGCGGGATCTCCCGGGAGTTCCGCAGAAGTGCCTCGTACGCCTTGAACTCCTGCCCCGACAGGGCGCCGAACCGCCACAGGTCGACCAGGAACGGGGTGACCGGATCGCCGGTCATCGTGTTCGTCTCCTGGTTCGCGTACGCCCAGCGCGGCAACCAGCCGCCTTGGTCGTTGATGGCGAGCACGGACTTCGCGACGTCCTTCGCCCGCGCCGGCCTCAACAGGGCGAGCAACTGGTTCTGCGTGCGATAGGTGTCCCACAACGAGAAGAACTCGTAGTACGTCCAGCCCAGCGCGCGATGGATCTTGTCGTCGAACCCGCGATACCGGCCGTCGGCGTCGTTGCCGGTCAGCGGCTGCAGCAGCGCGTGGTAGAGCGAGGTGTAGAAGACCGTGCGGTCGTCCTTCGTCCCGCCCTTGATGTCCACTGAGGACAGTTCCTTGCGCCAGGCGCGCTGGGCGCCGTCGCGGACCGCGTCGAACGAGCGGCCCTTCTCGGCCGCCAGGTTCAGCCGGGCGCCGGAAGCGTCCACATGGGAGATCGCCGTCGTCGCGGTGACCCGGCCTTCGCCGAAGGTCAGCCAGGCGCCGCGCAGGCCCTCACCGCCCGCGGATTCCTTCGAGCCCGGCGTGCCACCCGTCGGCGACCAGGTGCCGAAGGATTTGAACGGCTTGTCGAACGTCGTGGTGAACCACGTCTTGTACGGTTTGCCGCCGCAGAACGCCTGCGACTCCACCATTCCTTCGACAGTCCGGTCCCCTACGACGCGGATCTGGCTCGCCGTGACGGGTTCCTTGTCGTTGGCCTGCCCGACGTTGACGAAAACGTTTGCGTCGCCCGGTTTCGCGAACGTGTACCGCTCGACACCGGTCCGCGTGGTCGCGGTGGTCTCCGCGTCGACGCCGCCGTAACCGGTGAGCCGCACCTTGTAGTAGCCGGGTTTGCCGACCTCGCCCTCGTGCGTGTACGGCGAGGCGTACTTCTTGTGGTCGAACGTCTCGGGTTTCGTGGTGTCGAACGCCGCGCCGGGCCCGACCGCGCCGGTGGTGGGCAGGGACGACACGAGGCCGCCCTGCTCCCAGCAGCCCGCGCCGGACAGGAAGAAATGCCCGAAGCCGCGGATCGCGGTGTCGTCGTAGCGATAGCCGGCGTAATGCGAGGAAATCGGGCTGACCTGCGTCATCCCGAACGGCGCCGAAGCGCCGGGGAACGTGTTGCCGTCGTCCTTGGTGCCGATGAAGGTGTTGACCGCGTCCACGGGGTCGCCACCGGGCGCCGCCGCCGCGACGGGCGTGACCAGCCCGGCGGGAACGACGAGCGCGGTGAGCAATCCGGCGACGCGGATCGAAGTACGTGCGGGCATGGGAAAGGCCGCCTCCTGACAACGTTGTCGCTGCCTGCCCACCTTCGACAAGAACGGACCACCTGGTCAAGAGGTCCGCCAAACCCTGTCCGATTCAGGACAGCGACCCGGAGGGCCGTAACGGTTCGAACTCGGAAAACGGGCCGAGGACGAATCGGGCATTGACATCGCCGCTTCGCTGGCGTTCAATTCCGGCCACTATGACAACGTTGTCTTCCAGCGGACCGGACAACGGCCACCGCACTACCGGCCGACGGGCCACGATGAGTGACGTGGCCCGGCTCGCGGGCGTGAGCATCAAAACCGTCTCGCGAGTGGTGAACGACGAGCCCGCCGTCCATCCGGACACCGCGGAGCGCGTCATGGCGGCGATCGAGCAGCTCGGGTTCCGGCGCAATCTCGGCGCGCGGAACCTGCGGCGCGGCTCGACGACCGGGACGATCGGCCTGATCGTCGAGGACGTCGGAAACCCCTTCTACTCCGAGCTCAACCGGGCCGTCGAACGGATCGCGACCTCGTTCGGCCGCCAGGTGCTGACCGGTTCGTCGGAGGAGAACTCCGACCGCGAACGCGAACTGGTCCTGGAGTTCTGCTCCCGCCGCGTCGACGGGATCCTCGTCGTCCCGGCCGGGATGCAGCACGGCTACCTGGTTCCCGAGATGCGCGCGGGCACACCCGTGGTGTTCCTCGACCGGCCCGCCGGCGACATCGTGGCCGACACGGTGCTGGTCGACAACATCGGCGGCACCGTCGAAGCGGTCGCCCACCTCGCGAAACACGGCCACCGCCGGATCGCGTTCCTCGCCGACAGCCCGGACATCTTCACCGCGGGCGAACGGCTGCGCGGCTTCCGCGAAGGCTGTGTCCGCAACGGGATCCCCTACGACGAGCACCTCGTCGTGATGCGGACGCCGACCGCCGAGAGCGTCGGCGACGCGGTGAAGCGGCTGCTCACCGGGCCGAATCCGGCCACCGCGGTGATCGCGGGCAACAACCGGGTCGCCGTCCACCTGCTGCGCGCGCTGGCGTACGCGGAGCGGCGTCCCGCGATGATCAGCTTCGACGACTTCGAACTGGCGGATCTGCTGGATCCGCCGGTCTCCGTGATCGCGCACGACGTGAGCGCGCTGGGCCGGGCGGCCGCGGAACTGCTGTTCGCCAGGGTCCAGGGAGATCAATCCGCACCGAGAAAGGTAGTTCTGCCCGTGCATCTCGTAGCCCGCGGTTCCGGGGAGGTCGCCCCTTCATGAGCGGCCACCTCGAACCGATCCGCCTGCCGGCGAACCAGCCGCCGCAGTTCTACCGCGGCGGCGACGCCATCGCCGCGTTGCGGGGCGCCCCGTCGGAGTCCAAATTCGGACCCGAAGACTGGGTCGGCTCGGCCACCACGATGTTCGGCCAGGAGACCAACGGCCTGACCAAGCTGCCCAGCGGGGTCTGGCTGCGCGACGCCGTCCGCGAGAACCCGTCCGCGTGGCTCGGCGCGAAACACGTCGAGGCGCTCGGCGATTCGACCGGCCTGCTGGTGAAGCTGCTCGACGCGGGCCAGCGCCTGCCGGTGCACTTCCACCCGTCGGACTCGTTCGCGAAGCGGCACTTCGACTCGCACTTCGGCAAGACCGAGGCGTGGATCGTGGTCGGCACCTACGGCGACGACCCCCGCGTCTACCCGGGCTTCAAGGAGACCGTGGACAAGGCGACGGTCAACGAATGGGCCCGCACCCAGGACGCGCCCGCGATGCTCGGAGCGCTGAACAGTGTCGCGGTCACCCCCGGCGACACGGTCTACATCCCGGCCGGCCTGCCGCACGCGATCGGCGAAGGCGTCTTCGTCGTCGAGCTCCAGCAGCCGACCGACTTCTCGCTGACCCTGGAATGGCGGGACTTCCTGGCCGACCCGGCGAAGGCGCACCTCGGCATCGGCTTCGAGACCGCCATCGAAACCCTGGACACCACCGGCTGGGACGAAGAACGGCTCGGCTCGATCGTCAAGCGCACCGCGGGCGACGAAGCGTCCACTGTGGACCTTCTCGCCGACGGCAGCGACGCGTTCTTCCGTGCCGACCAGCTGCGCCCCGGCCTTTCCGGTAGGTCGACAACGTTGTCACTCGATCCGTCGTTCGCGGTGCTGGTCGTCATGGACGGTTCGGGAACACTCCGCACCGAACACGGCGGCGAGTACGCGCTGCGCAAGGGCGAGACGTACGTGGTCCCGCACGACGCCGGTCAGTCCACTTTGGATGGCGACGTCACGGTCATCCGCTGCCGGCCGCCCGCACCCGAGAAGAGGGAGCGATCGTGAGCGAACTCCTGCTCGACGCACAGAACCTGGTCAAGCGCTACGGCTCGGTGGAGGCACTGCGCGGCGCGTCCTTCCAGGCGCGGGCCGGTGAGGTCACCGCGCTGATCGGTGACAACGGCGCCGGGAAGTCCACTTTGGTCAAATGCCTCTCCGGCGCGGAGCAGCCGACGTCGGGCAGCATCCTGCTCGACGGCTCCGAGGTGGTGCTGGACTCCCCCACCACCGCACGGCGGATGGGGATCGAGACGGTGTACCAGGATCTCGCGGTCGCACCGGAACTCGACCCGGCCGCGAACCTGTTCCTCGGCAGGGAGATCCACCGCAAGGGGATCCTCGGCAAGCTCGGGATGCTGGACAAGAAGGAGATGAAGCGTCAGGCCGTGGAGGAGTTCCAGCGGCTCGGCGTGACCCTGCAGAGCACCGATGTCCCGATCGGCTCGCTTTCGGGCGGGCAGCGGCAAAGCGTCGCCGTCGCGCGGTCGGTCGTCTGGGCTTCGAAGGTCGTGTTCATGGACGAGCCGACGGCCGCGCTCGGCGTCGTGCAGCGCGAACGCGTGCTCGACGTGATCAAGAAGGTGCGGGACAAGGGCATCGCCGTCGTGCTGATCAGCCACAACATGCCCGAGGTGCTGTCGGTGGCCGACCGCGTCGAGGTGCTGCGGCTCGGCAAACGCGTCGCCCGGTTCACCGGCGCGGACACGAAACTGGAAGACCTGGTCGCCGCGATGACGGGCGCCCTCGTACAAGAGGAGGCGGCGTGACCGTGTCCACTCCGACGAAGAACGGCCCCGAGATCCAGACCACAGTGGACGGTGGCTTCGGCAAGCGGTCGATCGGGCAGCGGATGATCGGGGCGAACACGTTCTGGATCGCGCTGGTGCTGCTGGCGCTGATCATCGTGTTCACCGCGATCGCGCCCGCCGAGTTCGCGACGCTGTTCACCTTCCAGACCCTGCTCATCGAGACGTCGGTGCTGCTGGTGCTCTCGGTCGGCATGACGTTCGTGATCATCACCTCCGGTATCGACCTCTCGGTCGGTTCCGTGCTGATCTTCGCGGGCATGGTGGCCGGCAAGACGATGGAGGCGCTGAGCCCGGACGGCGACGCCACCAAGGCAGGCTGGGGCGTCATCACCGCCGGGCTCGTGGCGGCGGTTGTCGCGGGCACGATCTGGGGCCTCATCAACGGTTTCCTGATCGCGGTGGCGAACATCCCGCCGCTGATCGTCACGCTCGGCACGATGGGTGCCGCCCTCGGCGCCGCGTACCTGCTGAACAACGGGTCCGACGTGCGCAGCGTCCCGACGGAGCTCAACAAGACGCTCGGCTACGGGACGTCGTTCGGCGGCGTGCCGAACCTGGTGCTGGTGGCCGTGGTCATCACGCTGATCGGCGCCTGGCTGTTGCACACCACCAAATTCGGCCGCTACACCTACGCCGTCGGCTCCAACGCCGAAGGTGCGCGCCGAGCGGGCATCGGGGTGACCGCGCATCTGCTGAAGGTGTACACGCTCACCGGTTTCCTCGCCGGTGTCGCCGGCTTCCTCTCGCTGGCGTACTACGCGTCGACCACCATTTCGGCGCACACCACCGACAACCTCAACGCCATCGCCGCCACGGTGATGGGCGGCACGAGCCTCTTCGGCGGGGTCGGTTCGGTGCTGGGCACGGTGATCGGCGTGTTCATCCCGGCCGTGCTGAAGAAGGGCTTCAACATCACACAGGTCCAGGACTTCTGGCAGATGATCGCGGTCGGCGCGGTGCTGATCGCCGCGGTCTGGTTCGACCAGCGGCGCCGTCGTCGCCGCAACTCTCGCTGATCCCTACGCACAAAGAGGTGCTATCCCCATGAAGAAGACCCTGCTCGCCGCCGGTGCCGCCGTCTCCGCGGCCCTCCTGCTCACCGCGTGCGGCGGTGGCACCGTCGGCGAATCGCCGTCGGGCGACTCCGGCGCCAAGACCAACAACAAGAAGCTGTCGCTGATCCCGGGCGTGCAGGCCGAGCCGTTCTACATCTCGATGCAGTGCGGCGCCGAGGCCGAGGCCAAGAAGGCGGGTTACGAGCTCACCACGCAGGCCCCGCAGAAGTTCGACGCCGCCATGCAGACCCAGCTCGTCAACGCGTTGGGCTCCAACCCGCCCGCCGCGCTGCTCATCGCGCCGACCGACGCGCAGGCGATGCTCGCGCCGATCCAGCAGGTCAAGAACCGCGGCTCGAAGATCATCGAGGTCGACACCGCGCTGAAGGACACCAGTGTCGCGGAGTCGTCCATTTCGTCGGACAACGCCGAGGGCGGCAAGCTCGCCGCCAAGACCATGGCGGAGCTGGCCGCGGGCAAGACTGGCTCGGTGCTGGTGCTCGACACCATCGCGGGCACCTCGACCACGAACACCCGCGCGAAGGGCTTCGAGGACGAGCTGAAGAACTACCCGAACCTGAAGTCGGCGGGCGTGCAGTTCACCCAGAACGAGCCCGACCAGGCCGCGTCCAAGGTGACCGCCGCGCTGGCGTCGACCCCGGACCTGATCGGCATCTTCGCGACCAACCTCAACACCGGTGAGGGCGCCGCGACCGGCCTGCGGAACGCGGGCAAGATCGGCGCGGTCAACCTGATCGGCTTCGACGCTTCGCCGTCGGAGATCGAGGGCCTGAAGAAGGGCGAGTACCAGGGCCTCATCGCGCAGGACCCGGCCGCCATCGGGCAGCAGGGCGTGCAGCAGGCCATCGCGGCGCTGGAGGGCAAGCCGGTGACCCGGAACCTGACCGCTTCGCTGCACTCCATCACCAAGGCGAACATGGACGCCAACGCCCAGTACTTCTACAAGCAGAGCTGCTGACGCGCTTCGGTGCTGCTATGAAAGGTCCTTTCCTGGCAAATTTTGCAAGGAAAGGACCTTTCATGGCGTTCGGGAGCGGCTCACTCCCGCGGCTCGACCAGCTTCCCTCGCGTGAGGTCGCGGCTCGACCAGCTTCCCTCGCGTGAGATGAAGGGGCCTTTCACAGCGAAACTTGCGATGAAAGGCCCCTTCATCTCACGTGGCCGAGCGCCCGCAGCCGTGAAGCCCCCGGATGTCATGAAAGGGCCGTTCAGGACAAAAACGTCCTGAAC